>JBDTSU010000203.1:0-6605 GCA_039930965.1 Betaproteobacteria bacterium | reverse complement strand
CCAGATGCCCACACTATTCAGGAACCGCCCGTCCGTCCCGCCGGCCGACATCACCGGGATCACCGGAATGCCGGGCCACATGTCGGCGGTGATTCCTTCGACGGCCTTCATCAGCTCCGGGGTGAGCGGCGGGATCGGCGCTTCTGTGGGCGTGCCCATCGGCGTGATCTTGATTTGCTCATCGGCCATCACGCGCGCGAGTGTGGCTTGCACATCCGCCACTTTTTCACCCGGCAGGATGCGGCAGTTCACCACCGCTTTGGCGCGTTGCGGTAGCGCGTTGCTGGCGTGGCCGCCATCGAGCATGGTGGCGACACAGGTGGTGCGCACGGCGGCGTTGTAGTACGGGTTGGCGGTGTAGAGGCGTGCGAGGGCATCGGCGTCGGGCGCGGTGTTGTCAGATGCGCGCAGGATGGCGCGCATGTCAGAAGCGACGGCCGGCGGCTCCAGCGCGGCGCGGCGTTCGAAGTAGCGGCGCGTGGTGTCCGATAGCTTGAACGGGAAAACGTATTTGCCCAGCCTGGATAAGCCATCGGCCATGTGATAGATGGCGTTGTCCGGCACCGGCACGGAGCTGTGGCCGCCTTTGTTGGTCACTTCCAGTTGAAAGCTCTGGAAAATCTTCTCACCCGCCTGGATGCCGTGCAGCACCGGCTTGCCGTTGGGGTCGAGTGAGCCACCGCCGCCTTCGTTGGGCGTGATCTCGGCGTCGATCAGGGGGCGATGGTGGCCGTGAAGTGACGACCGAAAATCCCCCTCAGTCCCCCTTTTGCAAAGGGGGAAGTGCCTGGTTGTGAGAGGCTTGCGTGGCGCCAACGCGAATTTCATTGTGACACCGCCCTCCCCTGCTCGTCGCGGATAATGTTCGAGACATTGATCGCCGCCATCGATTTAGCGTCGATCTGGGGGCGATGGTTGCTGTGAGGTGACGACCGAAAATCCCCCTCAGTCCCCCTTTTGCAAAGGGGGAAGTGCCTGGTTGTGAGAGGCTTGCGTGGCGCCATTGCGAATTTCATTGTGGCGCCGCCCTCTCCTGCTCGGCGCGGATCATGTTCGAGACATTGATCGTCGCCATCGATTTATCATCCGCGCTGCCGCGCGCATAGAAATAGCCGCCCTCCTCGATCAGCTTGAAGGGATCGCGGGTCCAGTCCTCGCGCCTGGCTTCGACCACGTCGATGTGCGCGAGCAGCATGAGTGGCCTGCGGGTGGCCACCCCGGGCGCCGGTGAAGCCTTGAGGCGCGCGACCAGGTTGCCCTTCTTCGGGCCCCCGGGCAGGATGATGAGTTGCATTTCGGCGTCGGTGTAGCCGCCGGCCTTCAGGCGTGCGGCCAAGGCCTTCGCGGCCTGGGTGCAGTCGCCGGCGGAATCGGTGGTGTTGATCTCGACGAGTTCCTGGTAGATCTCGCGCAGGAGTTGGTCTTGGGGCGGGAGTTGTTTTGGCGCTAACGGTGATAGCGCGTGTGCCGTGTGGGTGAGCGATGCCAGCAAAATGAGCAACGGCATGAACCATGCGGCGAGATGCGTGCGCTTCATTGGCCTCCCCAGGCGTTCTTCGGGCGCACCAATTCTTCGATGGTGCGATTAACGTTTGTTCGACTTTAGCACTTGTCGGGGCGGTTGTGGTGGATTGCGGTAGGTGGGCGTTGCCGACTGCGCGGATCCTGGTTTTGTTGGGGCCGTAGGCATTGAGTGAGAGGCCGCGGTTGGGGCGGGTTTGTTTACCGGCGATGAAGAGTTTGGTGATGCTGACGAAGCGTGTGAGCTTGGAGAAACTTGGGTACCGGCCCGGCGCAGATCGGGTTTTAATATACCTTGCGACATTGTGCACGCAGTTTTCGGGTTTGCGGTCCCGCGAATTCCCGCTCCGCCATTTCCAAAGGGCACGATCTATTAGTGAAACTCAAATGCCCCGATCGAGAAACACATTCCAAGCGGACGAGGGATGGGCGACAAGTTAGCGTCTGCCGTGTCGTAGTCATTGGTGACGACTGCCGAAACCGCATTGGTCCCCGTGCAATAGGCGGCACTGCTGGATGACTGGGCGCGCAGATTCTCCGCCCCCAACATCGTAGACACGAATAGCGGATTCCCGGTTTGATTGTTACTGCCGAAAATTGTCCCCTTGCCACTGAACCAGAGGTTGTGCGACATGTTTGCAGCGACCGCACCAAGGCCAACATCGCCGCCCTGCCAATAGCGATTGCCATTGCCGGGCGCAAATACGTTGTTGCGCACCTCCAGCGCGGACGCCGACAGGCTGCCGTCGTTCATCATCGTCGAACGGAACGGTGAGTTCCCATTCAACAGGTCGGTGTTGTAAAAGGTATTGTTGAACACTTTCGCGCCGGACAGGTTGTTACTGAGGAAGCGAACGGCGGAGATATCGGTGTTCATCACCACATTGTTAAAAATGCGTATGTTGGTGGTCGCATCGGCAAGGTTGATGCCGTGCTTCCCGACGCCGTTGATCAGGTTGTGGTGAATGTTCAGGTTGGCGATATTGCAGCTGCCGCCGCAATTGGTCTGGATGCCGTTTCCGCCGAAAATGCGCTCGATGCGGTTGTATGCGATTTCGTAGGAGCCAGTATCTTCAATGTAGAAACCGTGATGCTCGAAACTGGTCGAGGCGTCGGGCATGTCGTTGACATCGTGCACATAGTTGCCCAGCCAGACGTGGCCGAACCCACTGGCGACGACACCGCCCCCGCGGCACTTGGTGCTGATGTTGCAGGTGATGGCGGTCAATTCATTGTTGACCACGCGCCAGTTGCTGTTTGAAGGATTGAGATTGCCCATGAAGATGTTGATCGGGCCGTCGTTGAAACCGGTTTCCACTTTCAGATTGGTGACAGTGATGAAGGCAGAGCATCCCAGGGACGTGCGGGCGCCGTCAGCCGTACTGATGGCCCCACCCGGCTGGTTGTCGCCGACCGTGTTTGAAAAATCGATGTACACCGTTTCCCCGGGAAAGCCCATCAGCGTGATGGGGCCGGTTCCGGCGGCACCGGTGGGCAACTTTCCAGCTTTGTTCTGGAAGCGCACGAAATATCCGTCCTTGCCCCGGTCGGTCCAGGTTCCGCCGCGCATGACGATGAAATCGCCTTCCTTGACCAAGCCCCAAACGCCAGACGTTGCGACCGTTTGCATGCCCGATGCCGAGGGGCAGCCCGCCACACCGTTGGTGTTAACCGTAGCTTTCTGCACGGTGCGATAGGGACTGGTGATGGAGCCCGGGGTGCCCGTCGTATCGTTGCCCGTCAGGCTCACAAAATATATCGTACCGGGATTGACCGTAAAGGTCTGGTCGGTATTGGAGTTCGCGCCGTTCACGGAAACGCGTATGGGCAGCGGGACGCCGGGCGTGGGATTGCCGAGCGCGCCGATTTGCACCGTGAGCTGCTGAATGTCGGTCCGCGCCTTCGCTGGAGCCAGGGACATATAGCGCGTCACTTCGACGTTGTTGATGTACACCTTCGTGGTGGTTCCCAGGCCGGACGCCCCGAAATTCTTGCCGAAGATCGACAGGTAAATGCCGTTGCCGTTCTCGCCGCCGGTGTTCGGGCCTGATTGGATATCCGTATAGAGCACCAGCGGTGGAATGCTGGACACGAATGTGGCGGCGACAGTGCAGGGGCCGGTAATGGCATTGGTCGTGTAGGTCGTCCCGACCAGTGTGCCGCCGCAGGTGCCGCCGACACCAGCCACAAAGCCCACGTTTGGCGTTACCGTAAAGGTGGCCGTTGCGCCGTGAATGATGGTTTGTACGCCTGGCGGGCTGATCGATCCATTGCCGCCGGCGCTGGGCGTGACCGCGTAGCTATTGATCGTGAATGTCGCGATGCAATTCGCATTCGCGGCCAGCGTGAACATGCTGCTCGCAGCGGCGCCGCTGCAAACACCCGACCAACCGGTGAACGTCGACCCACTGCCGGCCACTGCCGACACCGTCATCGATGTATTCCGGGCGAAATTGATCGCGCAGACGCTGCCGCAATTGATTCCTGCAGGCATCGACGTGACCGTTCCCGAACCGGTCCCCACTTTCGATACCACCAATTCCACCTCAGTGGTCGAGGTGAGCGTACGGTCCGAGCGAGCTTTGACGGCCGAGATATCCGAAGCGCCGATCAATCCGGTGTTGTTGAGATCGTATGAATACGACGCAGCCACCACCGATTGGCCGGAACGCGCCTTCACCTGGCCGATATCGTTACTGTTGACGGTGCGCGAGTTGTTTACGTCGCCAATCAGAAATCCGATCGACACGGGTGGAACGTCGAGGATGCCATTCACCTGGGAGAGTGTGATCGCGATGCGTTTGTTGTCGGGAATGCCGGTGAGGGTGACACTGACTTCATTGTTGGGCGGCATGTTCCCTGCGCCGGTAATCGCCGTCGTAGTCGAGCCGATGGGACCAAATCCATCCATTGCGCTCACGGTGCCAGTGGCGATAATGGTGTCGTCAAACTGGAAAACAATCGTATGGCCACTGTCGATGGCGCGCGGCTCGACCGTGACTGAAGCGCCTAAGGCCTGCGTGGTATCGATGCCCAGATCGTAGGTGCCCGTGCCGCCGTGCGCCTTTCTGGACTTGACGCCGGTGAGGGCAAGCGCGCTTGCATCGATCGCCGCCAGCGCGGCGGCGACGAATGCGATACAGGCAATGAATCGAACAATGAAGACATGCATGCCGGGCCTCTTCAATACGTGGCGATACTTTCCTGTTTCCACCGCCACACGCAAGCGGCACGAAGGCGCTCGCTACTTATCGATCACTTTCACGTGATTCACGAGGGAAGTGTGCGGCCAAAGCAGTTACTCGAATCTTAGCCATTCCGCTGGGCTACGAAAGCTCGTGCCTAACCCCGACCTATGCATCAGTAGACACGGATTCAGGCGCCATACGGCACCCAAATATTCTTCACCTGTGTCGCCTCGCGCAACACGTCGTCCACGTGCGGCAGCGCCCCGCTCGCCTCCAGCAACCAGGTGCGCTTCATGTTGGCGGCACTGGCCTTTTGCACGGCCTCCTGACCTGCTGCGGAACCCGCGTACCAGATCGCGTCCACGTCCTCGTGCTCGCTCAAGGTCTTGGCAAGCTCGTCGCGATTGCCGGTGACGATGTTGACGGTGCCGTGCGGCACGTCGGAGGTTTCCAGCACTTGATAGAGATCGGTGGCGCTGAGCGGGTGCGCGGGTGAGGGCACGATCACGAGTGCGTTGCCCATCGCGAGCGCGGGGGCGGCGAGTGCCGCGAATGCCAGCAGCGGATTATCGTCGGGCATCAGGATGGCGAGCACGCCCATCGGTTCGGGCACGGCGAGGGTGACGTTGCGTTGCGGCACGCCGTGGATGCGGCCATCGTACTTGTCGGCCCAGGCGGCGGCGGTGAAGAGGTGATCGATGGAGGCTTCGACTTCGGCGTTTGCCGCGTCTGTGACGGCGCCCGTTTGCTGTGTGATGCGGTGGGCGAATTCGTCGGCGCGCGCGGCGAGGTTTTCGGCGAGGTAGTAGAGGATCTGGGCGCGATTGTGGGCGGTGGTTTTGGCCCAGCCGTTGGCGGCGGCGCGCGCGGCTTCGACGGCGTTGCGGATGTCCTTGCGATTGCCGGCGCCGACTTCACCGATCTTGGTTTTGTCGGGGCCGTGGATGGTGAGGGAGAGACCGCCGTCGGGGCGGGCTTGTTTGCCGGCGATGAAGTGTTTGGCGGTGCGGTCGATGCTGGGGGTGACGACGCCATGGAAATCGGGCGCGCTCTCAAAATTATGTCGCCCCGGCGAAGGCCGGGGGCCAAGTTTTTGTTGTCCCCTATTTGGAGAAACTTGGGTACCGGCCTGCGCCGGTACGACAGAGTTTTTTGAACTCGCTCCTGCCGAAAGTCTAGCACTGGCGCGGGATGTGGCGGCTTTTTGGCTGGAGAGGCGCGTGGGTGCTAGAGTTTTGGCACTGACACTCATGCGCGTATCGCCCCCATCCTGCCTTCCCCCGTGGCCGGGGGAAGGTTCTGGTTTGTGGGTGGAGGGGATTCGCTTCACGTATTCGTACAACCCTTCCTTGCCGCCTTCTCTGCCGAAGCCGGATTCGCGGTAGCCACCGAAGCCGCTGGCGGCGTCGAACTGGTTGGTGCTGTTGATCCAGACGGTGCCGGCTTTGACTTGGGTGGCGAGGTCGAGGGCTAGGTTGATGTCCTCGCTCCAGATGCTGGCGGCCAAACCGTAGCGCGTGTTGTTGGCGAGCTTCACCGCTTCCTCGGGCGTGCGGAAGGTCATCGCGGCCAGCACGGGGCCGAAGATTTCAACTTGCGCGATGGTGCTGGCGGGCGAGACGTTGGTGAACAGCGTGGGCGGGTAGAAGCAGCCTTCCTTGGGACACGACCAGCTCGGTTGCCATAATTCGGCGCCTTCGCGTTTTCCTTGTTCCACCAATGCTTCGATCTGCTTCAATTGCACCGGGGCGACGATGGCGCCGATGTCGACGGCCTTGTCCAACGGATCGCCGACGCGCAATTTTTCCATGCGGGCGCGGAGTTTCTTGTACATTTTTTCGGCAACACCTTCCTGCACGAGCAATCGCGAACCCGCGCAGCACACCTGCCCCTGAT
>JBDTSU010000202.1:0-6655 GCA_039930965.1 Betaproteobacteria bacterium | reverse complement strand
CATGTGGAACGCCTGCATCGCAGCCAGATCGGGCAATTGCCGATGCCGGCGGACCTTGTCGAGGGGCAATGGCGCTGGCTCACGCCGCGCGAATTGGCATTGGCGAGTGGCGCCTGAATTCCGAAAGGCATGCTCGACACTGGCGCCGTGCGCGGTCGCGTCGTTGAAAAGTCATTGAAGACCTCCAGCATCCACGCGCCTTTCCAGACATTTATGCCCGGAAAGCCGCGCCGGTGCTAGAGTTTGGCAATTGAATCGCCACCATCGCCGCGCCGAACATGCGCAGCGGGCATCAGGTGGTCACGCCGCCAATGACCTCATACCAAAGCAGGCCGATCACTTCATGCAGGAAGATCTCGGTATTGCGCAGCCCCTCCGCGGTGGGCAGGAAATTGCGCGGGGTCAGGTTCGGGTGGTGATGCAGGCCCGCCGCCGCCGGGATCACCTTGAAGCCGGCACGCTCGAAGGCCCGCCGGGCGCGCGGCATGTGCCAGCCGTGCGTCACCAGGACGATCGTGTCGATGCGCTCTCTGGCCAGCAGCCGGCGTGTGAACCGCGCGTTTTCCTGGGTGGTACGCGATTGTTCCTCCAGCCATTTGACGGACACGCCGAATTCGTCCGCCGCCGTCTTCAGCAGCGCGGCCAGTGACAGCTCATTGGCCTCGGGCCTGCCGCCGCTGGCGAGCAGCGGCAGTCCGGTCTGGCGATGCACGATGGCGGCCCGGCGCACGCGCTCCAGCGAGTCGGCGTCGGCGCTGTCGGCCTGGTACTCGTGCGAATCGTAGTAACGTCCGGACGCCAGCACCACGATGGCCTGCGCCGGGCGGTACGTGGCGACATCCACCGGCGCCGCGAAATCGGCATCCTCGTCCAGCTGCAGCAGCAGCCATTCACCAGCCGGCGGCACCGATAGCACCCATAACAAGACCAGCATGGCGCCGAGCAATGATTTCGCCAGGCGTGGGCGGCGTGAAAGCAGGCAGAATCCGCCGATGCCCAGCAGCAGCAGGCAAAGTGGCGGGAGCAGGATGGCGGCAGCATAACTGGCAAGGTGAAGGGGCATGGTCGGTGAACCGTGACGGTGGGGGCATGGAGGCTACAAGCCTGCCGGCATCCTACCCACATTGCCGGGACTTTGCCGGCACGTGTCATTCGGTTTGGCGGGAAATCACGCCGCCTGCCGGCAATCGGCGGCGCCGCGCGTCCCTCGTGTGGGCCGCATCCTACAGCGGCGTCGGAAGCCCGCCGATAAGCAGCACGCTTCTCAAGGCCCAACATGTCCGTCTCAATTGATTTTCGCGGAGGTCACATGAAGGCTAATTCACGAATTGTCGGTGCGGTACTGGTCGGTGTGGGTACGTGGTTTATCACCAGTTACTGCCAGGGCGTCCTGAAGCGCAATCACAAGCACACCAACAAGAAACTTGCCAAGGAAGCGTTTCAGTCCTGGGAAGGCGAGGGCGGCACGATCATTGATCCGCTGCCGCGCGCGCCCGCGAACTGACCGGTGCGGGCGCCGCGAGCGGCCGTTGCTGTCCGCTGTCTAAGCGACTTCGCGGCGAAAAGTCAGGAAATGGCCCTTGTAGGTTTCGCCGCTGGTTTGTCTCGCGGCGGCGCGCCGCAGGGTCAATGCATAGCCGAGGGCAGCCATCTTTCGGCAAAACGGATTGCGGTTGCCGCGATCGGGATCGACGATGATGACGCTGACCGGGTCGCTCGAGTGACGATCGATGAAACGCGAAAGCGCTTCCGGCTGGCCACGCTCATACAAGACGTCGCTGGCAATGATCAGATCGAATTTGCCCAGCGCGGGATTGTCCCGGTCCCAATGCCCGGTCCGGTATTCGAGGTTCGGCAAACCGTTGAGGAGGAGGTTTTCCGCCAGGAAGGATTCGGCCAGGGGATGGCAATCGCTTGCCGTGATGTCGCCGCGGCGGCGGTGAATGACCAGGCTGGCCAGTGCCAGGCCGCAACCGATTTCCAGCACGCGCTTGCCGGTGATGTCCTCGGTCTGCATCGCCTCGGCCAGGATTCGCGCCGACGGCCACAGCATGCCGAACAAAGGCCATGACGCCGAAGAAATGCCCGCCGCGTCAGCTTTGCCGTCCCGGTCCGCGTATTGCCGGTTGTCGCGCAGCGAGCGCATGACAAACTGTCCGGCACCGATAGTGAGTGCTTCGTGTTTGACCAAATATCCCGGCATCAGGCGGCTCGGGCGGGCACGCCCGGAAAGCCCGGCGCGGGATTCGCCCGCGCCGGGCGCCGGCGCTTGCGGTCACGGCCACCCGGCCGCGAGATGATGTCCAGCAGTCCTTCGCGGTCCAGCAGCACGATTTCGCGGAGGTTCACGCTGATCAGTCCCTGCCGGGCGAATTGCGAAAATACCCGGCTGACGGTTTCCAGTTTCAGGGCCAGCATGCTGCCGATTTCCTGGCGCGTCAGGCGCAACTGCAATTGTGTGGGCGAGAATCCGCGCGCGCCGAAACGAGCCGACATTTCCAGCAGGAACGCGGCGACCCGCCCCTCGGCGAGCAGGCTGCCCAGTTTGAGCATCTGGTCCCGGTCGCCGCGGATCTCGGCGCTGAACGCGCAATGCAGTTCGCGCACCAGGTCGGGGCTGCGCTGGCAATACTCGACCACTGCGTCATACGGGATGGCCAGGACTTCACACGCATCGAGCGCGACGCCATCGCAACTGTAGGTGCCGCTCGCGACCGCATCCAGGCCAAGGATGTCGCCGCGCATGTGAAAGCCGGTGGTCCGCTCGCGGCCATCCGCCGACAGGTGGCAGGTCTTGGCGAAACCGGCATGCAAGACATGGAAGAAATGAAAGGCATCACCGGCGCGAAACAGGTATTCGCCCGGCTGGCGGCAGCGATGCTTGATCGGCATGCCGGTGACCAGTCCAGCGATGCGGCTGCCGGGCGTGGCCGCATGCAGATAGGCAACCGCGGCGCCCTTGCACCCAACGGAATCCGGCGTACAGCTGCCGTGGTGATGCGGGGTCGGAACCAGATAGTCCATTAGCATCAGCCTTGCGCGTCCTTCTGTAGCGGTGGGAAAGACCCGTGCATGCAAAGACTCCCCTGCCTGCGGGACGGCTGCCATGGGCCTCGGTGGCCGCTGCGGCATAAGGATCCGCACGCGTCATGGCAAGTCTCCTATGGGTACAATGCGCGCGTCCGAGCCGGATATTCTGTTCGATAACGTACATAGCAAACAAAGATACTGCTACGGTCCGACGCGAGGTTACCCCGGGGCTGCCGGCAAACCGCGCCGGCGAAGGCGCGGTCGGATAGAGGGGCCGGCGAAATGTCGAATCGCCGCAGAGGCTGCCGGGCGTCTGACACGGCCGGGAGGTGCGAGGCATTTGTCCGGAGGCCTTTCACGGTGATCAGAGCCTCCCTATGTAATGCCTGATGGCAGGTCATCAGGTGCGCCGGTCGCAAACAGCCAGCGGTAGGTTGCCGTGACAGGAGGGGTACTCATTTCAAGCCGGAAACGTTCACAACCCCGGCTGCCGTACAGGGCGAATTCCCAGACCGTGGGAGGCGCTTCGTCGCCGGCTTTCGTCACCTGCACCAGGCTGGTCTGCGAATGCGATTCAACACCCGTTCGGCTGACGCTTTCGAAGCGCACGCGGATTAAATCGCCGGTACGCATGACGCCGGGCGAACCATATCGATTGAGGTAATAAGCCCGGAACACGTCATGTTCGCCGAAGCCGGCAAGTTCGATTTCAATACCGCGCGCGGTCTTGCCGCTTTCGTTGCGGATTTCCCGTGCCACCGGCGAGCCGGCTGACGAGGCGGTTTCGCAAGGTGGATGAGCGAATTCGAACATCTTGCCGGTACCGGGGACGGGCGAGTCGCGCCAGCGTCCGGCCGGACTGTATTCAGACGGCATTCTCTTGATCATGGTGCGGCCTGGTTGCGGGCGCCGCGGCGGGATGGGGAAGGATGGCGGGCGCGCAGGTCCGCCTGTGCCGCGTGCCGGCCGGTGCGATCCGGCGTTTCTTCAATTGCGCTGCCGATCCGCGCCGGCCGGTCCTGCGGGTGCTTTTCGCCGGGGCCACGATATACAGGGATTTGCATGGCGTTGCTTTCATTGCAGCCGAACGGGTATCCGGCAATGGGGGCGGAAGACTGCGGAGGCGTGATCCGAACGACCGGGACAATATCCCGGATTGCCAGCAGGAACAGTGTGCGCGCACGCGGGAATGAAAATCTGTTCGCTATCGCACACGGCGGGCTCACCAGCGCAAATGCGTGGCCGGCAACGTTCAAATCGTCGTGTCACGCCTGCGATCCGGCGCCGGCAAAGGTACGATAGCGGCACGGAGGTGAAAATCGTGATCAATCGTGTGAGCTTTTCAGCGGCGGTGACCGTCATGGCGTTGTCGATGCCGTGGTGCGGCGTTGCGGCCGCGGGCATCGATGCCGTACCGTCGTTTCGGGTCGATCCGGCGTGGCCGCAACCGCTGCCGCACAACTGGATTCTCGGTCAGGTGAGCGGGGTCGCCACTGATGCGGAAGACCATGTCTGGGTGCTCCAGCGCCCCGCCTCGTTGAGCGCCGACGAGCGTGGCGCAACCACGTCGCCGCCGCTGTCGAAATGCTGCGTACCTGCGCCGCCGGTGCTGGAATTCGACGCGAAGGGCGCGTTGCTGCGCGCCTGGGGCGGCCGGGGAAAGGGCTACGACTGGCCCGCCAGCGAACATGGCATCCATGTCGATCACCAGGGCTTTGTGTGGATTACCGCGAACGGCCCGAACGATGGCCAGATCCTGAAATTCACCCGCGACGGCAAGTTCGTCCTGCAAATCGGCAAAATCGGCCGCCAGACCGGCAGTGCGGATATCACGCGCCTGGGACAACCGGCGGCGGTGGACGTCGATGCCGGGACCAATGAAATATACGTGGCCGACGGCTACAGCAACCGGCGAGTCATCGTGTTTGACACCGCAACGGGGGCCTACAAGCGTCACTGGGGCGCCTACGGCAAGCCGCCGCTCGACGCCGGCAAGCCCGACACGGGTCGCGCCCGACCGCCCAGTGCCGCGCAGTTGCGGCAATTTGGCAACCCGGTGCATTGTGTGCGCGTGTCGAAGGATGGTCTGGTTTATGTGTGCGACCGGCTCAACAATCGCCTCCAGGTGTTCCGCCGGGACGGCAGCTTCGTCAAGGAATTCAGTATCGAGCCGAACACGGCCGGCAATGGCTCGGTGTGGGATATCGTCCTGTCGCGCGATGCGCAGCAGCGCTTTCTGTTCCTCGCCGACGGCCGCAACAACCAGGTGCTGACATTGATGCGCGACACCGGCGCGGTGCTGGCGCAATTGGGCCGCCCCGGCCGTTACGCAGGCGAGTTCCACTGGGTGCATGATCTCGCCATCGATTCAGGCGGCAACCTGTATGCGGGGGAAGTTGACAACGGCAAGCGCGTGCAGCGTTTTGTGCGGCAGCCTTAAAGGTTTGCAGTTTGTTGAATTTCGCGATATTCATTTCATACGTGCTCATAGCTGGGCACTTCTCCCTTTGCAAAAGGGGAGAGCGCAGCGAGGGGGGAGAGGGAGAGCGCAGCGAGGGAGCAGTGCAGCGGTTGTGACTCAATGACGACCGAACTGCCTCCTCGCTGCGCTCTCCTCCGTTAGAAAGGAGGAAGTGCCTCGCGGAGACCTCGCAATAAACAAACATCTCGAAATTCAACAAACTGTTAGGGGTTACCCGAACGCCGCAATGAAAGAGCATGTGGCCATCGCCCGGCCGGGAAAGTTATCCTCTCCCCGGCGCACGGCGCGGGGGCCGGCAAACCCCCCCCGCCCCGTGATCACTGCTTCGCGAGGTATATCTCGATCCACGACGCGAACGCGGCGGCGAATTTCTGGAGGAATTCCCGGGTGGCCGTATTGGTGAGCGCGCCGGACGCGTCAAACATGGTGGCCGCTCCGCCAATGTAAGCCTCGGGCTGCTGCATGGTCGGCATGTTCAGAAATACCAGCGACTGGCGCAGATGATGATTGGCGCCGAAGCCGCCGATGGCGCCGGGAGAAACGCTGATCACTGCGGCGGGTTTGCCCTCGAACACACTTTGACCGTAGGGACGAGAACCGACGTCGATGGCATTTTTTAGCGCGCCCGGGACCGAGCGATTGAATTCTGGCGTCACGAACAGGACCGCGTCGGCTTTCTTCATTCTGGCCCGGAAGGCGGTCCATGGATCGAGCGGCGTGGAGGTATCGTCATCCTGGTTATAAAGCGGGAGTTCGCCGATTTCGACGATGTCGAGCGTGAGCGCGGGTGCGGCGATGGTCGCGAGTGCAAGGGCTGTCTTGCGGTTCAGCGAGTCCTTGCGCAGACTCCCGACAAGCACGGCGACGTGGCGTGTGGTCATGGTGTTCCTTTCATGGGGTTGAGATACAAGTGGCCGGTGACCGGGGTGGTGACGCTACTCGTGCCGCAGCGCTTCGATCGGGTCCATCTGCGCGGCGCGCCGCGCGGGGAAATAGCCAAACAACACGCCGATGCCAGCCGAAAACACGAATGACAGCACGTTGATGACCGGGTCGAACAGGAACGGCACACCCATCGCATTGGCGAGTACCACGGATGCGCCGGCGGCGATAACGATACCGACAATGCCACCCAGCGCCGCC
>JBDTSU010000201.1:0-6655 GCA_039930965.1 Betaproteobacteria bacterium | reverse complement strand
CGCCGTGCTGCGCGCGACCGGCGAGACGGTCGCGCCGGCAATGATGGCGCGCCTGCGCAACCTGCTTGTGGTATTCATCGTCACGGGGCTCTGGTTCGTCGCCGTCCTGCACCTGACCGGCGCGTACATGACCAAGCACCATGGCGTCGTGCGTTTCATCCTGCTCGATGGCGGCGTGATCACCGCGATGTTCTGGCTCGGCCAGGTTGTCCTCGGCAGCCTGGTGCCCATCGCGCTGCTGCTGCTGCCGACGTTGCGCGATTCCCTGCGCGCCACTGTGACGGCAGCAGTTCTCGTCGTGCTGGGCGGCATCGCCCAAATGTACGTCACCATCATTGGCGGCCAGGCTTACCCGCAATCGCTGTTTCCCGGCTATGTCGAGTCCAGCACTTTTTTCGATGGTGTCATTCACCATTACCAACCCAGTGTCTTCGAACTACTGCTCGGCCTGGGTGGCGTCGCGGTCGCCGTGACGATACTGACGCTTGGCCTTCGCCTGTTCGCATTCGCCCCGCATCGCCTGCCGGCGGACTGACGCGAACCGGGAGCCGACGGATCATGAGCCAGGAACATCCATTCGCCGAGTACGTGCGCATCCTGGGAAAGGGCCGCAAGGGCGCGAAGTCGCTGACTCTCGAACAGGCGCGCACGTCCATGCAAATGATCCTTGCCGGTGAAGCGCTGCCGATGCAAATCGGCGCATTCTTGATGCTGATCCGGGCGCGAGAGGAGACGGCGGAGGAAACGGCCGGGTTCGTGTTGGCGGCCAAGTCCACCCTCGACGTTCCGGCCGACCGGCCGCAGGTCGATCTCGACTGGGCGTCGTACGCCGGCAAACGCCGCCAGCTGCCGTGGTTTCTGCTCAGCGCGCTGCTACTGGCGCGCAATGGCGTGCGGATGTTTCTCCACAACATCGTCGCGCGCGAGGATGGCCGCGTATATGCGCAGCACGCGCTCAAGGCACTGGGAATTGCGAACTGCATCTCCCTGCACGCCGCCGCCGATTCGCTGAGAGACACCGGCTTTGCCTCCATGGCACTCGATGCACTGTCGCCCGCTCTGCACGAACTGATCGACCTGCGCAATGTCCTCGGTCTGCGCTCGCCGATTAATACGGTTACGCGCATGCTCAATCCATTCGACGCGCCGGTGACCGTGCATGGAATTTTTCATCCTGGCTACTGCGGCATCCACCAGGGCGCTGCCCTGTTGCTTGGCCAGCCGCACATGTCCGTGTTCAAGGGCGAAGGCGGCGAAGCCGAACGCAATCCCGATTCGCCTTGTCTCGAAAAGATAGTCCACGCCGGCGTTGCCAGCGAAGAGGAGTGGCCGGCACGCTTTGGTTCGCGCCACCTGCGCGACGAATCCATGGATGTTTCACGCCTTGCCGCCTTCTGGCGGGGCGATATCGCCGACGAGTATGCCGAGGCAACGGTGGTCGGTACGGCCGCCATCGCGCTGCGCGCGCTGGGCCGGGCCAGCGGAATGGCCGAGGCGGAGACGCTGGCGGCGGATCTCTGGCGCGCGCGTCCCGCCGACTGGCGGCCAGCGAGATGAGCGTACCGCGCATCCTGATTTCCGCGGCGCACAAGTCGTCGGGCAAAACCACGATGACGATGGGGCTGTGCGCCGCGCTGGTCGCACGCGGACTGCGGGTACAGCCCTTCAAGAAAGGCCCGGACTACATCGACCCGATGTGGCTGACGGCAGCGAGCCGTCACGATTGCCATAACCTCGATCCCTATCTCACGGACGAGGCCACGCTGCGTGCGTCGTTCGCGACGCATTCGATCGGCGCCGATATCTGCCTGATCGAAGGCAACAAGGGACTCTACGACGGTCTTGACCTCGACGGCAGCAACAGCAACGCCGCGGTTGCGCACACATTGAAACTGCCGGTGGTACTGGTGATCGACGCGCGCGGCATGACACGCGGCATCGCTCCCCTGCTGCTCGGTTACCAGGCATTCGACCGCGAACTCGACATTGCCGGCGTCATCCTCAATAACCTGGGGGGCACGCGCCACGAGGCCAAGCTCCGCGCGGTGATCGAGCATTACACCAATGTGCCGGTAGTGGGTGCTGTGCAGCGCGATGCGAGGCTCGCCGTCGAAGAGCGCCACCTTGGGCTCATGCCGAGCGCCGAATTTGCCGACGCGACACGGAAAACGGACCTGGTCGGCAAGATCATTTCCGGCCAGGTCGACCTCGATCGCATTCTCGCGATCGCGGCATCGGCACAACCGCTGCAGGACACGCCGCCGGCCTCGCCGGTGGTTCGCCCCGGCCAACCGCTGCGCATCGGTGTCGCGCGCGACAAGGCGTTCGGCTTCTACTACGCCGAGGATCTCGCGGCGCTCGAAGACGCCGGGGCAACGCTGGTCACTATCGACACGTTGCAACAGCAGACGCTGCCGGCACTTGACGGGCTGATTCTGGGCGGAGGCTTTCCCGAAGTGTTCATGGGCGAACTGGAAGCCAATGCCGTTTTGCGCCGGGCCATCGCCCATGCCGTCCGCGCGGGCCTGCCCACCTACGCCGAATGCGGCGGCCTGATGTACCTCTCCCGAAGTCTCACCTGGCGTGGCCGCACCTGCGAAATGGCCGGGGTCATCCCCGGCGATGCCGTCATGCATGATCGTCCGGTCGGACGCGGCTATGTACATCTCGCCTCCAGCGGAAACCTGCCGTGGGGCCCGTCGGTGCCGGCAACGGTTCGCGGCCATGAATTTCATTACTCAAGTCTCGAAAACCTGCCGGCCGAGACCCGCTTTGGCTGGCGCGTGCTGCGCGGCCATGGTGTTGACGGCCGGCACGACGGCATCGTCATCGGCAATCTCGTCGCCTCGTACGCGCACTTGCGCGGCGTCGACAACTGGGTGGGACCTTTCGCTGCATTCGTGCGCGAGCAGGCGCGGGTGCGGGCCACGAACCGGTCGAACGGGCTTGCGGCAAATTCCGAAGAGGCGGCCCATGCGTGCGCATAGTCATGCCGAATGGGTGGGCCGTGTGGTGCGGGCCGGCGATCGAAATTTTGAAACCGATGCGGAAGGCTACCTTCGCAATCTCGGCGACTGGTCCGAGGCGTTCGCCGACGCGCTCGCGCGCGAAGAGGGGCTGACACTGACACCGGCACACTGGGAGGTGATCCGGTTTCTGCGCGATTACTGGCATGCACACGGCGTGCAGGCGCAGGTGCGATTGATGATCCGCCATTTCACCGAACGCTGGGGCCCGGCGCCTGGCAGCAATCATCACCTGCACGAACTGTTTCCAGTCGGCGGACCGCAGAAGCAGGGCAACCGCCTGGCTGGGCTACTGAAAACCAAGGGCGAGCATTGACCCGCAATAACGGAAGAGGCCGATATGTTCAGATTGACGCCACAAGCTGCCACCCAAATTCGCCATGCCGCGCTCGCGGCGGACAGCGCCGACATGGCGTTGCGTGTTGCCGCCAAGCGCGGCGCGGACGGGGAAGTCGAGTACGCAATGGGATTCGACGATGAACGCAATAATGACACCGCGCTCTCCGTCGAGGGACTACGTATTGTCATTTCGCCGCACAGCACCGCGCTATTGAGCGAGATCGAACTCGACTACGTCGAACTGGAGCCGGGTGCATTCAATTTTATCTTTGTCACCGCCGGTGCCGCGCCCGTGCCCGGGCCTGCCGGCGGTTGCGGCAGTGCCTGTGGCGGCGGGTGCTCGGGACGCTCAGGCGTGAAAGGGTCATGATGGGCGCGCGCCATTGCGGGACGGTGTACCTGGTCGGCGCCGGTCCCGGCGATCCGGAACTGCTGACCTTGCGCGCGGCACGCCTGCTGAACGAGGCGGAGGTTGTGGTCTACGACAATCTCGTCTCCCCGGAAGTGATGGCGCGCGTCGCGCCCCGCGCACGGCGCATTTACGCCGGCAAGCAGCGCGCCAATCACTCCATGCCGCAACAGGACATCAATGCCTTGCTGGGCGAACTGGCGCAGCAATACCGCGTCGTGGTGCGCCTCAAGGGTGGCGATCCCTTCATATTTGGACGCGGCGGTGAGGAAATGGAAGCGCTGGCCGCGCGCGGAATCGCGTTCGAGGTGGTGCCGGGCATTACCGCCGCATGTGGCGTCTCATGCTACGCGGGCATTCCGCTCACGCACCGCGACTACGCGCAGTCGGTGACGTTTGTCACCGGGCATCTCAAGGACGGCAGCAGCGATCTCGACTGGCAGGCGCTGGCGCGCACCCGACAGACGGTCGTCATCTACATGGGCTTGGGCGCGATCAACGAAATTTGCCGGCAGTTGATTGCGCATGGCATGTCGCCCGACACGCCGATCGCGCTGGTCGAGCGCGGCACCACCGTGCGCCAGCGTGCGCTGACGGCGACGCTCGCGACCATGCCCGCACGCGCGGCTGCCATTACCATCAACGCGCCAACGCTGACCATCGTCGGCGACGTGGTGCGTTTGCACGACCAACTCGCTTGGTATCACCCTGAGCAGAGGGAACTGGCTGAAATTCCTGCCTGACGGACGCGCGCGGTGAAATGGCGGCTACCTCCCGGCGCAACCCTTGTGGTTGTTCGCCGGAATGACGGAAATTTGATGTTTCGATTGATCCGGCCAATAAATTAGTGTGATCCACCAAAGTGTGCCGTCTTGCCCCCGCGAAGGCGGGGGTCCAAGTTTGAGTCTGGGTACAGTGACGAAACTTGGGTCCCCGCCTTCGCGGGGAAAGGGCCGGTTGGGAATGCTGCTTCCCACTTTCTAATGACCGGATCAATAGAAGTTCCCCCAAGGCAATCACTAGCACTGGTGCGCCTCCCAGACCGAAAGTGCCCGGAAAACCGCACCAGTGCTTGACTCTTCGAAGCTGGCGGCAATTTTCCAACAAAGTATTGACGCGAACTGCCACGGGCGGAAAGTGTCGGTAAGCGCGCGGTACCCGCGCCGCTCACCGCCCCGTTTCTAGCGCCCCGGGACGGGGGTGCGATTCTCGATGGCAAATACCGCCGCTTCAACACGTGACGTCAAGTTGAGCTTCGACAAGATGTGGCGCACGTGCAACTTGACCGTATCGTGGCTGATATTCAACACCCGTGCGATCGCCTTGTTGGTCTCACCCCGCGACAAATGCTCGAGGATTTGGCGTTCACGTTCCGTCAGCGAGGCAAACGGGTCCACGCGCGCGTTGTCGCGCTGTCCCGACTGCAGCATGTGCGCCAGTTTCAGCGTCATCGCCGGGGCGATCACCAGTTCGCCGCGCGCGGCACGCTGGATGGCTTCAACGACATCGTCCGGTTCCATGTCCTTCAGCAGGTAGCCACGGGCGCCGGCACGCAAGGCGGCCCAGATGTCTTCCTCGGCGTCACTCACCGTCAGGATGATCACCGGCGTCATCACCGCGGCGTCGCGCAGGCGAACGAGAATGCTCAGTCCATCGGACTCGGGCATGCGCAAATCCATCACCATGAGGTCGGGCTTCTCATCCTGCGCCAGGCGAATCGCCTCATCGGGATTGCCCGTGCGCCCGACGACCTGCATGCCGCCGCGTTTCTCGAGCAATTCGGCGAGCGCACCCCGGCAAAGCGTGTGGTCATCGACCAGGACGATGCGGATCAGTTCGCTCATTGCGCCTCCTCCGCCAGCGGAACCTGCAGGCAAACACGGGTTCCACCCCCCTCGCGCGGAGCAATGGTCAGTTCGCCGCCGATGTTGGCCGCTCGCTCGTGCATGATCAGCAGGCCGTGGTGCTCGGGCATCGTGTGTTCCGCGCCGATACCACTGCCATCGTCGTCAATCGAGATCTTCAGGATATGGGAATCGCGCTCGAAACGAATGAACGCGGACTTCGCATGCGCATGCCGTACGATGTTGGCGAGCGCCTCCTGCAGGATCAGGAACACCTGCAATTCCTGCTCCGCGCCCAACGCCAGCGCACCCGCCGCGTTGTCGATGCTGAGCCGGATGCCGGTGCGAGCCTCGTGTGCGTCAGCCATGGCGGTCAACGTCGGCATCAGGCCGCGCGGGTCCATGCTGGCGCGAAAATTTGTCAACAGTTCGCGAACGCCGGCGTAGGCGCTATCCAGTGCATCGCGAATATCGGCAAGGCAACCCGGCGCGGGGCCCGCAGGCGCGTGCATTTCGTCCTCTAGCAGGGCAAGGCGAATCCTCATGTACATGAGCGATTGCACCACCGAATCGTGCAGTTCGCCGGCAATGATCCTGCGTTCACTGACCACGGACTTCACCAGCGCCTCGTTATGCATTCGCGCGTCGTGAAGCACGCCACCAAACATTTCGCCCATCACGCGCAGCAGCGCGGGAACATCGCCGGGCAGCGCGCGCCGGTCGGGCATGAAAAGGTTATAGACGCCGAACGTCCAGCCCTTGCACTCAAGCGGCAGCGCCAGCACGTTTCGACACTCCCCATCGAAGAACTCGATACCCGTGCGCATCCGGCAGTCCCCGGCATCTGCGCTGGCAATGCCGGTCGTGCACCGCAGCGCGGCGCCACAGACGCCGCAGTCGATGGGCACGAGGCGCTCGCGTTCGACGACCTCCGGCGAAAGGCCAACCGAGCCCACCAGGCGCATCGAACGCTCATCTTCGGTAATCAGCCGCACCGCGCCGGCGCGCGCGCCCGAGAGCTTGACAATGGCGTGCAG
>JBDTSU010000200.1:0-6679 GCA_039930965.1 Betaproteobacteria bacterium | reverse complement strand
GATCGAGCAGTGCGAGCAGGGCGTCGATTACTTCACCATCCATGCCGGCGTGCGGCTGCCGTTCATCCCGATGACCGCGAAGCGCATGACGGGCATCGTCTCGCGCGGCGGCTCGATCATGGCCAAGTGGTGTCTCGCGCACCACACCGAATCCTTCCTCTACACCCACTTCGAAGACATCTGCGACATCATGAAGTCCTACGACGTCGCCTTCTCGCTGGGCGATGGACTGCGTCCCGGTTCCGGCTACGACGCCAACGACGAAGCACAGATTGGTGAGCTGAAAACGCTGGGTGAACTGACGCAGGTCGCGTGGAAGCACGACGTGCAAACCATGATCGAGGGCCCCGGCCATGTACCCATGCATCTCATCAAGGAGAACATGGACCTGCAGTTGAAGTACTGCCACGAAGCGCCGTTCTACACGCTGGGCCCACTGACCACCGACATCGCTCCCGGCTACGACCACATCACCTCGGCCATCGGTGCGGCCATGATCGGCTGGTACGGCACGGCCATGCTCTGCTACGTGACGCCGAAAGAGCACCTGGGCCTGCCCGACAAGAACGATGTCAAGGACGGCATCATGGCCTACAAGATCGCCGCCCACGCGGCCGACCTCGCCAAAGGGCATCCCGGCGCGCAGATCCGCGATAACGCGCTATCAAAAGCCCGTTTCGAATTCCGCTGGGACGACCAGTTCAATCTCGGTCTCGATCCGGAAAAGGCCAAGGAATTCCACGACGAAACCCTGCCGCAGGAAGGCGCCAAGCTCGCGCACTTCTGTTCGATGTGCGGGCCGCATTTCTGCTCAATGAAAATTTCGCAGGATGTGCGCGATTTCGCCAAGGCCGAGGGCCTCAGCAATGAAGAAGCGCTGAAAAAAGGCATGGAAGTAAAGGCGCTCGAATTTGTGAAGAAAGGCGCAGAGATCTATCACAAGGCATAAGACACCATGACCATTGACATCGACAAATTGAAGGAAGCCGAGCTGATCGATCTGAACCACCGGATTGTCGCGCGTCTCAAGTTTCTGCAGCAAATGCGCGCCCATGCGTCAATGCTGGAATTCAGCATTGGCGAAAGGGTTTCCTTTCAGCCGGATGGTCACGGCGTCCTGCATGGGATCGTCGCCAAGTACAACCAGAAGTCCGTAACGGTCATTGCCGAAACCGGGCAGCAATGGAATGTAGCGCCGAGTCTCCTGAGAAAGGCAGCGCCGGTCCCCGCGTCTTCTCCGCCTGGCGCCAAAATTATCGACCTGCGGAAGAAATAGCAGGCGAGAAACAGGGTCGTCCAGGTCGCCGTACAGACTTCTACGTGGAAATCGTTGGGCGTCGGCATTGCATGACAATGGATGGGAAGACAGGAAATGAGCGAATTACCGGAATCATTTTCGCGCTGGGACCGAATCGCCAGCGAACTTGATTACATCGACCTCGGCTTCCCCACCGAGGCCGTGATTGAGGCGCGTGATCACTGGGCCGAGTTGCGCCAAGCGTTTCTGAATGAGCTCACTCGGGCCGTCGTCAACCCGGCGCGCGCCATCGACGAGGGAAACGCGCTGCCGTTGTACGCGATTTACCTCGCGGCGGAAATGCGCGACAACGCATTCGAGCCCGCCATGCTCGACCTGTTGCGTTTGCCCATCGAGCAAATCGATGGCTTGATCGGCGACACACTGACGGAAGGAATGGGGCGCTGTCTTGCGTCCGTGCACGTCGGAGACGGCGCCTCGCTTCGCGTCCTTGCGACGGCGGCTGGTGCGGATATTTACGCCCGTCTTGCGGCGGTCGATGCACTGCGCGTGCGCACAATGGAAGGGGACGCCGATCCGGGCGAGACGGCCGCGTTTCTCTTTGACCTTGCACAGGAACTCGCGATTGCCCTGCACGCCAAACCGCCGCCGCGCGACACGCCGTATGATCGAATCGAGGACGACGAATTCTTCAATGCCCTGGTGTGCGCGCTCGCCGATCTGGGCGCGACGCAATACTGGGGGGCGATAGAACAATGGCATCGCGACGGTCTGATCGACCCTTATGTGGATGACATCGACAATATCCGGGAAACGCTGTTTGCCGGCCGCGAAGTGCGCCTCGCGCGTATGCATAAGCCCCGGTACATACGCGATGCCGTGGCGGAAATGTCCTGGTGGGCGTGCTTCAACGAAGACGATTACGAAGGAGACTTGAACACGGCCGATTGCGCGGACCTGAACCGTTACGGCGAGTCAATGGCGGAACCCTTCGTGCGTACGCAACCAAAGGTCGGACGCAACGACCCCTGTCCCTGCCGGTCAGGCAAGAAATTCAAGAAATGCTGCGGTGCCGATCTCTAGCATTGGCGCGCCCTTCCAGGCCTTTTCACCTTGCACGCCGCGCCAAATGGCGATCTGCATTTCTTGCGGTGCCGCGAACGGCGCGATCCTCCTCTGGTGTTGATCACCTGAGTGGTCGCTGGATAAATTCAATTTCACGCTACAATCCTGACCAGCCAGTCAGCATTGGAGATCGTGCATGTCCGATCACATCGTCCTCAGTTCGCATCCGAAAGCGCCTCATTCACGCAAGGCGGGGTCATTTTTCGACATTCGCTGGGGAGCACCGACCGCCACCGAACGCGGCCCGGTTATCGCGAGCCTCACTGATCCGACGCAACGCAACGCCATCGGCACGCATTCTGGCGCCTACGCGGTGTACCGGGCGCTGGCCGTGGCATCCGGTGCACTGCAGCGCGACCACCGCCCCGACCTGACCAATACTGCGCCGGCCGAATCGATCGGTCCGCACCCGCAGTGGGCCGACCCGGACAAGATCGTGTCAATGGACCCCTGGGGTCATCTGGTCGCCAGCGCGTTCGCCGCCGAGATTGCCACCGGCGCCGACGTGCGGCCAACCATTGCGATCACCAAGGCGCACATCAATATGCCGGAATTGAAAGCCGCCATTGGCGCCGGCCGACTGAAACCCGACGGCGACATCCTCACCGATAACGGCGACGTGAAGGTGACCAAGGCGGCGATCGACCCCGTCTGGTATTTGCCGGGCCTCGCCCATCGCTTCAAGGTCAAGGAAAGCGCGCTGCGCCGGGCCCTGTTTGAACAGACCGCCGGTATGTTTCCGGAACTGGTGACGCGCCCTGACCTGAAAGTCTTCTTGCCGCCCATCGGCGGCATGACGCTGTATTTCTTCGGCGAGGTCGGCAAGCTCGGCCGGCCCGAGACCCGCATTGCCTGCCGGTTGCACGACGAATGCAACGGCTCCGACGTGTTCGGCTCCGACATCTGCACTTGCCGGCCGTATCTGGCCCACGGTATCGAAGTCTGCATCGACATGGCCCAGCAGGGAGGCGTCGGCGTGGTCATCTACAATCGCAAGGAAGGCCGCGCGCTCGGCGAGGTTACCAAGTTCCTGGTGTACAACGCGCGCAAACGCCAGGCCGGCGGCGATCGTGCCGAGACCTATTTCGCGCGCACCGAATGCGTGGCCGGCGTGCAGGACATGCGTTTCCAGGAATTGATGCCGGACGTGTTTCACTGGCTGGGCATCACCCGCATTGACCGCTGGGCGTCGATGAGCGACATGAAACACGACGCGCTGGTGGAACAGGGCATCGAAGTGGTCGAGCGCGTACCGATCCCGGACGAACTGATTCCGGCCGACGCCAAAGTCGAGATGGACGCCAAAAAAGCCGCCGGCTATTTTTCCAACTACATGCCCGATGCGGAAGAACTCGCCGTCTCGAAGGGTCGCGGACTGGAAGAATGAAACGGGCAGCCATGCAGCGGCCCGCCGACAAAGCGCCAATGAGCGATACCCAGGGCTGGCATACGCCCGTGCCGGATCATCATCCTGCCTCGGCGTTGCTCAGCGCGGCCGCGGTGCGGCGCCATTGCGGTCAGGTGATGGACTATGTGGCCCGCGGCGATTCCGCGCATTTCACCTGGCATGCCGACAGATTGCCGGCAGCGGCCGCGTACGTCGCCGGCGTCATTCGCGAGCGCTATCCCGACTTGTCCGTTCCCTATCACAGCCGCTGGCGTCATTTCGAAGCGGGCGGCGCCGACCGCTGGGGCGAACTCAGCCGCGCGCGCGGTCTTGATGCGGATATCCCGTCCGACGAGCGGGCACGGGTGCGAATCGATCTGGTAATTCCCAGCGTGCTGCTGGATGCGGGGGCCGGGCCCGACTGGCGATTCGATGATACGGCGACCGGACAGCAACTGGCGCGCTCGGAAGGACTGGGTGTGGCCAGCCTCAACTTGTTTAGCGCAGGCGTATTGTCGAGCGACACGTCGAACCCCTTGCGCAGCGACGCGGTTGCGCTTGCACGCGTTCGCGCCAACGATATTGCCGCCGCGTTTCAGGTCCGCGCCGACAACCCGTTGGTGGGGCTGGCCGGGCGCGCCTCGCTGCTGGCCCGGCTGGGCGATATCGCCGCCGCCACGCCGGCCGTGTTCGGCTCACCGGCACGGCTCGGCAATCTATACGATTACCTGAAAACGCATTCGATTAACAATCGAATCGACGCGGCCTTTGTTCTTGCCACCGTCTTGCGGGCGCTGGGGCCGATGTGGCCGCGGCACCTGGTGCTGGACGGCGTTTCGCTGGGTGACTGCTGGCCGCATCCCGCGGCAGAAGGCGGACGCGTGCCGTTCCACAAGCTTTCCCAATGGCTTACCTATTCGCTGCTGGAGCCGCTCGAAGAAGCGGGACTCGCCGTGGCGGGCCTCGATGCCCTCACCGGACTGCCTGAATATCGCAACGGCGGCATGCTGCTCGACCTGAACGTCATCGAGGCGCGTGACGCCACGTTCCACACCAGGCCATTGCGCGTCGATGAGCCGGCGGTGGTGGAATGGCGCGCGATGACGGTGGTCGCGCTGGACCGGCTCGCGGAACAAGTCCGCGCTTTGCTGGGTCTCACGGCACGGCAATTCCCGCTGGCGCGCGTGCTTGAAGGTGGTACCTGGGCGGCGGGCCGCAAGATCGCTGCGGCCCGGCGGCCGGGCGGGACGCCGCCGGTGCACATCGACAGCGACGGCACGGTGTTATGAGTGCCAAAAAAACAATGAGGAGAACCCGATGCACCGTGACTTTCCGAACCTGACCGTCATCAGCCATCCGCTGATGCAACACAAGCTTACCTTCCTGCGGCGCGAGGAAACATCGACGGCCGGATTCCGCCGGCTGGTGAGGGAGATCAGCCAGATGCTGGCCTACGAGGTAACGCGGGATTTGCCGACCGAGAACATCCGCATTTTCACGCCGCTGGCGGAAATCGAGTCGCCGGTGATCAGCGGCAAGAAGCAGTGCTTCGTGTCGATCTTGCGCGCCGGCAACGGCATGCTCGATGGCATGCTGGAATTACTGCCGGCCGCGCGCGTGGGGCATATCGGCCTGTACCGCGCGCCGGAAACGCTCGAGCCCGTCGAGTACTACTTCAAGGTACCCGAGGACATTGCCGATCGCATGGTGATCGTGATCGATCCGATGCTGGCGACCGGCAATTCGGCGGTGGCCGCGCTCAACCGGCTCAAGGAATATGGCGTGACCAGCCTGAAGCTGGTGTGCCTGCTGGCGGCGCCGGAGGGGGTGAAAAACCTGCTCGAACATCATCCGGATGTCGCCATTACCACGGCGGCACTCGATGAAAAACTCAATGAGCACGGCTACATCGTGCCGGGACTGGGAGATGCCGGTGACCGAATCTTTGGTACACGCTGAGGACCTGGATGCGACGGCGGACGTGCCGGTCGCATTGCGCCGCAAGGAACATATCCGCCACGCGGCAGTGACGGATATTCTCGGCGCCGCCGAGGCGGTGTTCGCCCGCGCCGGCTTTTCCGGCGCCACCATGGCCGAGATTGCCGAACTGGCCGGCCTGCCGAAAGCCAACCTGCATTACTACTTTCGCACCAAGGCGGCCCTGTACCGGGCGGTGCTGGACCATACCCTGACCCTGTGGCTGGCCCAGACCGACGGCATCCGCAATGATGCCGATCCGATGCAGGCGCTGGGCGATTACATCCGCGCCAAAATGCGCCTGACCGCCACCCACCGCGACGCCTCGCGGGTCTTCGCCAACGAGATGTTGCACGGTGCGCCCCATATCGGCGGTTATTTGCGCAACGAACTCAAGACGCTGGTCGACGAAAAATCACGGGTCATCGATCACTGGGCGCAAAAGGGCCTGATGGATCGCATCGACGCGCGCCACTTGTTCTTCACCATCTGGGCGGCCACACAGACGTACGCTGATTTCCAGCCGCAGGTGTGCGCGGTGCTCGGCAAATCGCGCCTGACCCGCGCCGAACTCGATCACGCGACCGAGCAACTGGTGCGAATGATTCTGCGCGGCTGCGGGGTGCGCGGGAGCCGATAGTGTCGCGACACCCGGGTTTGACATCGATCGCCGCTTCGCGTAACTTTGTCCCTGCGCCGATTTGACGATCAGCTTGCGGGCGCGGAGGCCAGAAGAGGGGCCCCAATAAATCCGGCTAAAGCGGCTATCTGAATCCAGAGGGCCCGATAGCAAAAGCTGTCGGGCCCTTTTTTTGTCCGTCCGGTTTTTCTTCAATGATCGCTTCGCCACAATCCGCGCACTTCGCCGAACCGCTTTGTCCTCCCGAACCTTGCGGGTCGAATCGATCCAGAGATAGAGGCAGAGCCCGGTG
>JBDTSU010000199.1:0-6683 GCA_039930965.1 Betaproteobacteria bacterium | reverse complement strand
TGAGCGCCTCCAGTTGCTTGCGTAGCGCCAGCGTTTGCGGGCCGGCCTTCCACGCGTGCAGAACCCTTTCCTGTGCGGCGGCGTTGTTCAGGCCCGGGATGTCTCCATAGATGAAGTCGACGCCGGGCGAGAGGACCACGCGGTCGTACGGCAGGCTGTCGCCGCTCGCCAGGCGGACCACTTTCTTGTCGGCATCGACGGCGATCGCCTCGCCGCGAACGACGCGGACGCCGTACTTCTTCGCCAGCACCTCGTAGCTGACGGTGATGTCCTTCATGGTCTTGGATCCGCCCAGCACCAGATTGGAAATCGGGCAGGATATGAAGTCGGTGTTCCGCTCGACGAGGGTGACCTCGATATTCGGTCCCCACATGCGGATGTATTTGGCGGCCGTGGCACCGCCATACCCGCCGCCGACGATGACAACCTTGGGACCTGCGCCACCCAGGGCGGCGCATCCGCCAAGGGCCGTGGCACCTGCCGCGGCGCCGGTGGTTTTCAGGAAGCTTCTACGATTTATGGTCATGTCTTTCTCCTCGGTCTGGTCAGGTCGGTCACTTCGGTTGCGCGCTGAAGTAATCCGCCAGCGCCGCCATTTCGGCGTCGGAGTAGCCTTTCGAAATCTGGTGCATGACGGTTGCTTCTCGCTTGCCCTCCTTGAACGCCTTGACCTGATTCAGGAAATATTCCTTGTTCAACCCGGCCAGGCCGGGAATCGCACCGCCGACACTCCGGCCGTTGGTGCCATGACAGGCAGCGCAATTGGCAGCCAGCGAGCGCACGCCGCCGGCCGTCAAATTGGCTGGGGCAAAAACGGGCGCAACCGCGGGCGCCTGCGCCGCCGCCGTCCCGATGAATAATCCTGAGAGTGATAACGCGAACAAACCGCGCACCGTGGTTGCTGTCATGTCTTCCTCCTCGCGGGTGGATCTTGTTGTCGGGAACGCGTGCCTCACGCGCCGGCACGAATCGTCAAATGCTCGCCGTCTCGGGTGAAACCTGCTGTGCATCCAGACGTGCGCCTGATGAATTTACACCAGTCCTTCCCCATCAGGAAGCGAAATGAAAGCGGGCCGCAAATTGCGGCCCGGAGAGGCATCGAACCCGGCGCAGAGATCACGTTTCCGTCGTCACTGCTTCCTTCTCTTCGCTGATATCGAGCTTCACCTTGTTGTCCGCATCGACGTCGATGGTCACCCTGCCGCCGCCGGATAACCGGCCAAAAAGTAATTCGTCCGCCAAGGCGCGGCGAATGGTGTCCTGGATCAGCCGGGCCATCGGTCGTGCGCCCATGGTCGGATCGAAGCCGTTCTTGGCGAGATACTTCTTCAGCGCCTCGGTATAGGTGACGTCGACCTTCTTTTCGGCCAACTGGACTTCCAGTTGCAGCAAAAACTTGTCGACGACGCGCAGGATGATGTCCTCGTTGAGCGGCGCGAACGAAATGGTCGCATCGAGCCGGTTGCGGAACTCCGGCGTAAACATGCGCTTGATCTCCGCCATCTCGTCGCCGGCTTTCTTCTCATTGGTGAAGCCCATCGAGGTCTTGGAAAGCTCCGAGGCGCCGGCATTCGTGGTCATGACGATCACGACATTGCGGAAATCCGCCTTGCGGCCGTTGTTGTCGGTGAGCGTGCCGTGATCCATGACCTGCAACAGCACGTTATAGATATCCGGGTGGGCCTTTTCAATTTCGTCCAGTAGCAACACCGAGTACGGATGCTTGGTGATGGCCTCCGTCATCAGGCCGCCCTGGTCGAACCCGACGTATCCGGGTGGCGCGCCGATCAGGCGCGACACCGCATGGCGCTCCATGTACTCCGACATGTCGAAGCGAATCAATTCCACGCCGAGGATGAATGCCAGTTGCTTGGCCACTTCGGTCTTGCCGACGCCGGTGGGACCGGAAAACAGGAACGACCCGATGGGCTTGGCGGTATTGCCCAATCCCGAGCGGGCCATCTTGATGGCGGAAGACAGGGCCTCGATCGCCTTGTCCTGGCCGAACACAACTGACTTCAGATCGCGATCCAGCGTTCTCAGCGCATTGCGGTCGTCGGAGGAGACGTTGCGCGCCGGGATACGCGCAATCTTGGCGATGATCTCCTCGATTTCCGGTTTGCCGATGGTCTTTTTCTGCTTGGATTTTGGCGCGATGCGTTGTGCCGCGCCCGCCTCGTCGATCACGTCGATGGCCTTGTCCGGCAGGTGACGGTCGTTGATGTACTTGGCGGAGAGTTCGGCCGCGGTGGTCAATGCCGTCGCCGTGTACTTCACGCCGTGATGGCTCTCAAAGCGACTCTTCAGCCCTTTCAGGATCTCGATGGTCTCGGCAATCGACGGTTCGATCACGTCGATTTTCTGGAAGCGCCGCGACAGCGCGTGGTCTTTCTCGAAAATACCGCGGTACTCGCCGTAGGTGGTGGCGCCAATGCACTTCAGCTGCCCGGAAGATAGCGCCGGTTTCAGCAAATTTGACGCATCCAGCGTGCCGCCCGATGCCGAGCCCGCGCCGATGAGCGTATGAATTTCGTCGATGAACAGGACCGCATTCGGGTTTTCGGTCAGTTGCTTCAGTACCGCCTTCAGGCGTTGCTCGAAATCGCCTCGGTACTTGGTGCCCGCCAGCAAGGCGCCCATGTCCAGCGCATAGACCTGTGCCTTGGCGAGAATGTCCGGTATCTGGCCGTCGACGATTCGTTTGGCCAGGCCTTCGGCGATCGCCGTCTTGCCGACACCCGCCTCGCCCACCAGCAGCGGATTATTCTTGCGGCGACGGCAAAGTATCTGAATGACGCGTTCGACCTCTTGCTCGCGGCCGATCAGCGGATCGATCTTGCCGTCGATGGCCATCTGGTTGAGATGCAGCGTAAAGCTTTCCAGCGCGCCGCCGGTCTGTTCGCCTTCGGCATTCTCCGCCTCGGCTTCCTCTTTCTGGCCACTGCTGGGCGCGGCCTTGGAAATGCCGTGCGAGATGAAATTCACCACATCCAGCCGGGAGACACCCTGCTGGTGCAGGAAATACACGGCGTGAGAATCCTTCTCCCCGTAAATGGCGACCAGCACATTGGCGCCGGTGACTTCCTTCTTGCCCGAGGACTGCACGTGCAGGATGGCGCGCTGGATCACCCGCTGGAAACCCAGCGTGGGTTGCGTATTCACTTCGCCGTCTCCGGCGACGATAGGCGTGTGCTGCTCGATGAATTCGGTGAGCGCTTTTTTCAGGTCGTCGACCTTTGCCGCGCAGGCTTTCAGCACTTCCTGGGCGGACGGGTTTTCCAGCAGGGCGAGCAGCAGGTGCTCAACCGTGATGAACTCGTGGCGTTTCTGCCGGGCCTCGACAAACGCCATGTGCAGGCTGACTTCGAGTTCTTGGGCGATCATGATTTACCTTTCAACGACTGCGTTAACCTCTCAAACGCCTGATCACGGAATCAAGCATACATCCATTGTGTCGGCGGCGTCAGTGCAATTTCTCACTGCCCACCCCCCTGTCAAACTTCCTCCATACCGCACCGCAACGGATGTTGATTCCTGCGCGCATGGTCCACCACCTGCTCGACTTTCATCGACGCCACATCCCGCGGAAAGACGCCGCAAACTCCGCGCCCTTCCGTATGCACTTTGAGCATGATTTGCGTGGCGCGTTCGTAGTTGTGGCCAAAAATCTGTTCGAGTACTTCAACCACGAATTCCATCGGCGTGTAATCGTCGTTGTACATGACCACCTGCCACATCGCGGGCGGTTTGGTTTGAGCCGGCTTCTCCTTCAGCTCGGTGTTGCCCTGTTCGTTCGATTTGGGTTGCTTGGTGGCCATGCTTCTGAAGAACAAAATCTGTTGATTAATAATAGGGGCAAGGCCACGCGCATTCAAGCCCCGCTCGCGGCAGGAGTTTGCACCAACCTCGTGCATGGCGCGTGCCCGCTACGCGCATACGCCAGAGATTTGCATTCACGCAACGAATTGGCGCGAAATTCCGGCCGGACTATTGACTTGGCAAAAGATAGCCGGTAAAAGGCGGTTTGGAGTTTGGCTTAGAGGTTGTCTGCATTTGCATTCCAGCGGTTGCGGGCCTTGATAGCAAAACGATTCCGGGGCTCTCCAACCCGTTTTTGTAAAAGGAAGCATTCGCATGGCAACAGGAACAGTCAAATGGTTTAACGATGCAAAGGGTTTTGGCTTCATCACCCCCGACGATGGGAGCGATGATCTTTTCGCCCACTTCTCGGCAATCCAGATGAATGGTTTCAAGACCCTGAAAGAAGGCCAGAAAGTCAGCTTCGAAGTGACGCAGGGCCCCAAAGGAAAACAAGCATCAAATATCGGTAACGCTTGATCATTCGGCGCGGATCGATCGAAACCCCCGTGGCTCGCGCCACGGGGGTTTTTTGTTGGCGGGCGAGATGCTGATTGCCTTCAATAAGCCTTACGGCGTGATCTGCCAATTCAGTCCTTCCGGCGGAAAGCCGACGTTAAAGGACTTCATCGATGTTCCCGGCGTCTATCCGGCCGGCCGGCTCGATACCGACAGCGAAGGGTTGTTGCTGCTGACGGACGACGGCATCCTGCAGGCGCGCATTGCCGATCCTGCGCGGACGGTGGTGAAGACTTATTGGGTCCAGGTCGATGGCGAACCGACCGACGCCGACGTGGAACCTTTGCGCGAGGGTCTGGATGTGGGTGAATTCGTCACCGCGCCCGCCCAGGCAAGGCTCATGGCGCCGCCTGCGAATTTGTGGCCGCGTGATCCACCCGTCCGGGTTCGGCAGAACATTCCGACGGCCTGGCTGGAGATTGGCATTGCCGAGGGCAAAAATCGCCAGATCCGTCGCATGACAGCCAGAATCGGCTATCCGACACTACGTTTGCTGAGGGTTTCCATCGGTTCCTGGCGGCTGGAGGGTATAGCACCCGGGAAATGGCGCATTGTGGACGTACCGGCAGAAATGATGCGGCGCGTCAAAGCCACCAAAAAACCCTGAAAAGTGAATAGCTTGCATCATTCATTGCCTGACGTAACGAGTTCACAAACCGCTGTCAACCGGCTATAATGCCGCGCGTTAAGGCTTGTGACAGGCATAAATCTGTCTGAACTGATTAACGTTACTCACTCACTCTCAAAGGAATTACTGATGAAGACCGTTTCCGCTATCGCTGCCGCACTGTTCGCAGCTGTTGCTCTGAACGCTGCCGCACAAGCGCCCGCTGCTGCACCGGCCGCGAAGACTGAAGCGCCGAAGGCTACGCCTGCTGTTCCCGCCACACCTGCCAAGGCCGACGCAACCAAAGCTACCCCGGCAACACCTGCCGTTCCTGCCGTCAAAGCCGCAGAAGTGAAAAAAGAAACCAAGGCCGAGAAGAAGGCCCGCAAAGCCAAGGAAGCCAAGGAAGCTAAAGAAGCCAAGGCCGCAAAAGCCAAAGCTGACAAAGAAGCCAAGGAAGCCAAGGCCAAAGAAGCGAAAGAAACCAAGAAGACCGACGCACCGAAGAAATAAGTAGTCCTGCTTTTCGGCGCGGAGCAATCCTCCGCGAATCAAAGGGCGGAACCCAGGTTCCGCCCTTTGTGTTTTTGCAATGGCCTGGTACCTGTCACGCCGCCTGGCTGATAATCCCCACATGTCCAGAAAACGCATAGTCGTCGGCCTTTCCGGCGGCGTAGATTCATCGGTATCCGCCTTGCTCCTGAAAGAGCAGGGATTCGACGTGGTCGGCCTGTTCATGAAGAACTGGGAAGACGATGACAACGATGAATATTGCTCGACCCGCCAGGATTTCATCGATGCGGCGGCAGCAGCCGACGTGATTGGCATCGAATTCGAAGCCGTCAATTTCGCGGCCGAATACAAGGATCGCGTCTTCGCCGAATTCCTGCGTGAATATGCGGCCGGCCGAACACCCAACCCCGATGTGCTTTGCAATGCGGAAATCAAGTTCAAGGCGTTCCTGGATCACGCCATCCAGCTCGGCGCGGAGCAGATCGCCACCGGACACTATGCGCGCGTGCGGAAAACCGGCGGGCAGTTTGAACTGCTGAAAGGCCTTGACCCCGGCAAGGACCAAAGTTATTTCCTGCATCGACTGAATCAGCATCAACTATCCCGGTCGGTGTTCCCGGTCGGGCACCTGATGAAAACGGCGGTGCGTAAACTGGCCCGGGACGCGGGACTGCCAAACCATGCCAAGAAGGACTCCACCGGCATCTGCTTCATCGGCGAGCGCCCGTTCCGCGAATTCCTGCAACGCTACTTGCCCCGCGAACCCGGCGACCTGGTCACACCCGAAGGAAAGCGCGTCGGGCGTCACGAAGGCATGATGTACTACACCCTTGGGCAACGCCAGGGCCTGGGAATCGGCGGTACCCGCGATGGCGCCGGCGAGCCGTGGTTCGTCGCCGAGAAACAGCTTGATCGCAACCGCTTGGTCGTCGTTCAGGGACACGACCACCCGCTATTGCTGAAGAATGAGCTGGTCGCGCAGGATGCCGCGTGGGTGAGCGGGCGCGCGCCGGCGGCAGGCAGCCAATTTGCGGCCAAGACCCGCTATCGCCAGGCCGATTCAGCCTGTCGGCTCGCCGTGGCAAGCGAAAGCGATTTCACGTTGCATTTCGACGCGGCACAATGGGCAGTCACGCCGGGCCAGTCGGCCGTCCTCTACGCGGGTGATGTCTGCCTCGGCGGCGGC
>JBDTSU010000198.1:0-6691 GCA_039930965.1 Betaproteobacteria bacterium | reverse complement strand
GGCGCGCAACCTGGAATTCGAAAAGGCGGCGAGCTTGCGGGATGAACTGAAGGCAATGCGGAACCGGCTGCTGGTTTTGGGCGGGCCACCGGCAAGCGTTTGATGCGGTCCACTACCGTCATCATGTTCGATGAGCGTATGCCACAGCAGTAGACGATATCCCGATTACACAAAATCGCGGACACCTCCCCGTCGGCGCGTAGAACGTCATCCAGATCCTGTCTCCCACCTCCTGCGCCTGCGCGCCAACATTCCCGCACATCAACGCGACCAGCGCCACGGCAGACAACCGCTCTCCACTTCGACGTTGTAAGTGTTTGATTGTATTATCATGCAATGTCATGTTTTCGCACTTGTAAGGCGTCAAATTCCCCACGTAAATACGTGGGGGTAAAACAACTAAGCTGCTGAATGTTCACGAAAAAAACGAGCGTTCTCTTTATCTGCATGGGCAATATTTGCCGCTCGCCGACCGCCGAGGCGGTGTTCCGCAAGCTGGTCGCGGAAAGTCCGCTTGCGGGCAGGATGGAAATCGATTCCGCCGGTACCATCGGCGCGCACGCCGGCGCGCGGCCTGATCCGCGCGCCGTCGAACTGGGGGCGAGTCGCGGATACGAGCTCGAGAAGATCCGTGCCCGGCAAATTGTGCTCACAGACTTTGACCGGTTCGACTATGTGATTGCCATGGACGAGCAGAATGTTCGTCATCTGAAATCGGTGTGCCCGCCGGACAGCGACCACAAGATCGAATTGTTGCTGGCGTATTCTCCCGATGCCGGAACGCTCGAGGTACCCGACCCTTACTACGGGAGCGCCGGTGATTTTGAGCACGCACTGTTGCTGATCGAGCGCGGCTGCAGGGGCCTGCTTCGGCATATTATCCATCCGCATGTGGCGAAGCCGAAATCGCCGCGGAAACGCAATGGCTGATGATGGAAGGACTGCTTTCATTTGCCGCATACATCAAAATCTTCGTCGCGATGATGGTCATCGTCAATCCGCTCGGCATCATGCCGGTGTTTGTGGCGATGACGGCCTCGCAAAGTGATGGCCAGCGCAAGGCCATCGCGCGCATCGCCGCGATAACCGTGGCGGCAACCCTGCTGATTTCTGCGCTGCTGGGCGAACGGGTGCTGGAGATATTCGGCATTTCGCTGGCGAGTTTCAAGGTGGGCGGAGCCATTCTCATACTGCTCAATGCGGTCGCCATGATGCAAGCCATGCCGGCGCGCGACAAGCAGACACCCGAGGAGGCGATCGAAGCGGAGGACAAGGCCAGCATTGCGGTTGTGCCGCTGGGAATTCCGTTGCTGGCCGGCCCGGGCGCCATGTCCACCATCATCATCTACGCGAGCGAAAAGAAGACGGTATTGCATCTGCTGGCCGTGTGCGCCGCCGCGGCCGGTGTCGCGCTGGTGACCTGGCTGGCGCTGCGGATAGCGATCCGCATCGGTCGCCGCATGAGCAGGACCACCGTGAACGTGGCCACGCGAATCATGGGGCTGTTGCTGGCCGCGCTGGCGGTGGAGATCTTTGCCGGCGGGATCGTCGAATTGATCCCCGCGCTCGGCACGCCCGACGTATTCCGCTATGGAAAATGACATGAACACATTCCCGATCAGCCGCTATCCGGTACCCGCCCTCAACGAACTCCCCGCGGACTTGCGCGAACGCATCGAAAAAGTCCAGGAAAAGGCCGGATTCATCCCCAACGTTTTTCTGGCACTGGCGCATCGGCCTGAAGAGTGCCGCGCTTTTTTCCTGTATCACGATGCACTGATGCTGAAGGAGGGCGGCCTGACCAAGGCGGAGCGCGAGATGATCGTGGTGGCCACCAGCGCGGCCAACCATTGCACCTATTGCATCATCGCGCATGGCGCGATTCTGCGCATCTATGCGAAGAACCCGCTGATCGCCGATCAGGTGGCGGCGAATTACCTCAAGGCGGACCTGAGTCCCCGGCAGAAGGCGATGCTGGATTTTGCCGTCAAGGTGGCGACCGACAGTTACCGCATAGCCGACGCCGATTTCGAGGCGTTGCGTGGTCACGGATTCAGTGACGAAGACGCATGGGATATCGGCGCGATTGCCGCGTTTTTCGCGCTATCGAACCGGATGGCCAATCTGACGGCCATGCGTGCCAATAACGAGTTTTACTTGCTCGGCCGGCCTGTCTAGCAATATTCAGCCATGCAAATCGCCATTTGGCGCGGCGTTTGAGACATTTTCGGCCGGAGAGGTGCGCAGGTGCTGGAGTCTTGATTAGACGCGGGAGGGCCAATTGACCGCCTCGTCCTTGCCGCTTGCGCCGCAAGCCAGACTGGTATGCAATGGAGGACCGCTCCCGGCTGCTCAGCGCCTACGGTGGTTCAATGTTACCGATCTGGGGGCGGTTCGAGCGCCGATGGAATTGAGCTCATCGCGGGTCGCGATGGCCTGCGCCGCCCGTTCAAAATCCCCCGCTTGCCAGCCAGGCATCGACCTGGTCCAGGCGGTCATTCCCCCAGAACGGTTCGCCATCAACAATTATGAAAGGTGAGCCGAATACCCCCTTCGCGAGTGCGGCGTCAACTTCGTTCTTGAGACGCTCCTTCACTACCGGATCGGCTACTGCCGCGAGTATCTGCGCACGTTCTTCGCCGAATCGCGCCGCGATTTCCGCGACCTTCTCCGCCGCGGAGATATCGATACCCTCGCCGAAATAAGTCGCGTAGCAGGCCATCGCAAACTGGTGAGCTTTCACCGGATCGCGATCATTGAGCCAGTAGAACGCACGTGCAGCGTTTTGCGTGCCGATGGGAAATGGCTCGGGATGCTTGTAGGGAATTCGCATGAAGCGTGCCGTGCGCGGGATGTCGCGACCCGAATATGGGCCCTTGAGTGGCACTGACAGAAGCGGGGCCGTGCCCGCCGCTTTAAACATGGGGCCGAGCAGGATCGGCCGCCAGTTTACGCGCCGCTGATGATGCGCGGCCAGCGCATTGATGCGGGTTGCGGCCAGGTACCCATACGGTGACGAAAAATCAAAATAGAATTCTATTGGGGCTCTGCGGTCGGACATGATTCCTCCACCCAGGCAATCATAAACCAAACCCCGAATGAAAAAACCCCGTCGGCGAGGACGGGGTTTCGATGAGCACGAACGGGCACTATATGTTTGTCTGATCCGGCGTGCTACCTGGTTGTGTTTCGACAAACACCAATGGCTCGGTGGCGGTGTCACGCGGTTTGCGTGGGCGCGGTGTGCGGCGGTGTTGCGTTTCTTCCTCCACCATCGTGGCCGTAACGCTTTGCAATTTCTCGGTCGCGGTTTCGATGAACACCAGCGGCGCGGCTTCCGTGCCGCTGTCGGTGTTCCGCGACCGCCGGCGAGGTTGGCGCGGAGCCGTGGGTTTTTCGTCAACGATCTGATCGACCTGCGCCATCCCGATCGGCGCCTGGACGGCCGGCGCAAAGACTGGCATAAAGGCCGGCGTGTCGGTTGGCGTGCTAACCGGTGCCGGCGCGGTTTCCATTGGTTCAGCCTTTGCGACAGGTTGTGATGGGGCGACCGTCATGCCCTGGTCCGGAGCCGCGTAAGGAGCATCCTCGGCACCTGAAGCCGGGATTGGGGCGGGTTCGGGCGTTAGTGCGGCTGCGGCGACCGAAGCCATGACCACCGCGGCAGGAGTGCCTGGCAAATTGCCGGCAGCCTGCGAATCGGCGACCAAGGCCAAATGGGGCTGAGTCGCATCGTTATCGGCGGGTTGGACCATGGATTGCGTGTCCGCCGCTTGAGTGTTGGGCGCAACATTGCCGCCTCGTTCTTCGCGGCCCTCGCGATTTCCGCCACGTCCGCCGCGCCCGCGACGCCGGCGCCCGCGACCTTCACCTTCTTCACTGCCTTCAACCGGCCGTGCTTCCAATGCCGGCTTGGTTGGCTGCTGTTGACGCGGCCTTTGCGCCTGTGCCTCCGGCCCGCGTGAGTCCTTGGCCTCGACAGGCTGGTCGCCACGCGGCTCATTGCGGGCGTCGCGGCGGGGTTCATTGGGCTTGCGGCCTTCGTTGCGCGGCGGGCGCTCATTCCGATCGCCGCGCTCTGCCTGTCCTGCGGCCGGATTGGGTCCGCGTTCCTTGCGCTCGCCACGATCGCCGCGTTTGCGCTCGCCGTCACGCCCCTCACCGCCGCCGCGTCCACCGCGTGGTCCGCGCTCGTTGCGGTCACCGCGTTCGTTGCGGCCGTCGCGTGTATCGCGCTTTGCCGGACGCGTTTCGGCGATCGGCTGCGGCGCGGGGGCGGGCTCAGCGCTGAACATGCTCATGAAGCGTGTCCACAGTGAGGGCGCCGGCGCGGCTGTTGGTACCGGTGCGGCCACGGCACGGTGACGCTCAGGCAGCGGGTCGGCTGCCATGGGAGCGGGCTGTGACGGCGTAATGCCCTTGACCAGCGGTTCGGGACGGCTCGGCTTGGCCTCCACTTCGGCTGCCTTGGCAGTCACCTCTTCGACCGGACGATTCACCATCTCGTAGCTGGGTGTCGCCAGGTCAAGTTTCTCGGAGTCACTGCGCAAACGTTCGATCTCGTAGTTCGGTGTTTCCAGATGAATGTTCGGGATCAGCAGTACGTTTACCTTGAAGCGCATTTCAATCTTGTGAATGTCCTGGCGCTTTTCGTTGAGCAGGAAGGTGGCGACATCCACCGGGACCTGGGCATGAACCGCGCCGGTGCCCTCCTTCATGGCCTCTTCCTGGATGATGCGCAGGATGTGCAATGCCGAGGAGGCGGTGTCGCGGATGTGGCCGAGGCCATGGCAGCGTGGACAGGGAATGTACGACGACTCGGACAGCGCCGGCTGCAGCCGCTGGCGGGAGAGCTCCAGCAATCCGAAACGCGAAATCTTGCCGGTCTGCACGCGGGCGCGATCGTGATGCAGGGCGTCACGCAGGCGGTTTTCGACTTCGCGCTGGTTCTTGGTCGATTCCATGTCAATGAAGTCGATCACCACCAGGCCACCCAGATCGCGCAGCCGCAGCTGGCGGGCGATTTCGTCGGCCGCTTCGCAATTGGTGCGGAAGGCGGTCTCCTCGATATCGTGACCCTTGGTCGCGCGCGCCGAGTTGACGTCGATCGACACCAGTGCTTCGGTATGGTCGATGATGATGGCGCCACCGGAAGGCAGCGTCACATCGCGGCGATACGCGGTTTCGATCTGGTGCTCGATCTGAAAACGCGAGAACAGCGGTACGTCGTCGTGATAGAGCTTGACCTTGTTGACGTTGGCCGGCATGACGGTGGACATGAACGACTGCGCCTGTTCGAATATCTCCGGCGTGTCGATGAGGATTTCGCCGATATCAGGCTGGAACAGATCGCGGATCGCGCGAACCACCAGGCTCGACTCGAGATAGATCAGTTCGGGGCCCTTGACCTCTTTTGCGGCGCCCTCGATGGCCTCCCACAACTGGATCAGGTAATTCATGTCCCACTTGAGTTCCTCCGCGGTACGGCCGATGCCGGCAGTGCGGGCAATGACGCTCATGCCCTCGGGAATATCCAGTTGATCGAGTGTCTCGCGCAGTTCGGTGCGATCGTCACCCTCCACGCGGCGGGATACGCCGCCGCCGCGCGGGTTATTGGGCATCAATACCAGATAGCGGCCGGCGAGCGAGATGTAGGTCGTCAGCGCGGCGCCTTTGTTGCCGCGTTCGTCCTTTTCGACCTGCACCAGTATTTCATTGCCGACCCTCAGGTTTTGCGCGATCTTGGCACGCGTGCCTTCGCCGCTCTCACCCTGCACATATTCGCGCGTCAGTTCCTTGAAGGGCAGGAAACCGTGCCGCTCCGCACCATAGTCGACAAAGATCGCTTCCAGGGAAGGCTCGACCCGGGTGACGACTGCCTTGTAGATGTTGCTTTTCTTCTGTTCCTGGCCGGCGTGTTCGATATCCAGATCGATGAGCTTCTGCCCGTCGACGATGGCCACCCGAAGCTCTTCAGCCTGGGTTGCGTTGAATAACATGCGTTTCATAGTTCTTCCTCGATTGCCTATTGCGCGCGCTTATTCAGCCATCGGGCGGTGCAAGAAGAACAATAACGGGACGCGCCGCCCGCATTATGCGGGGCGCATAGTCGGCGACGATTGTTACCCGCGCGCTGTTGACATGAATCGACCGCGCTCAGCCGGCAAGATCAGAGGATCATGCCGAAACAGGACTTGACTGTGGTGAGGGCGGAGTTTCATGAATGGTGCGCGCGACGTCGACTGTTTTGTGTTTCGGCCCGCGGACACACGGAGTGGCCGCAAGCTGCGAATTACCCGTTTGGCTCGCCCGCGGCTTGCATCACACCGCGAGTTCACCGAATTGTTCATCTTCACGCCACCCGTTGCTGCTATCCGCTTCGCGGACGGTGCGCGTAAATCGTTTAGTATCGCTACTTGTTTGGCCCAATGAAATTGAGACCAGCGGTGAGCAAAAACGACCGCCCGTTTTCCGTCAGCGGCGGGGTTGGCAAACACTGGCAGTAGGTTTTGGGAAACTGCGCGGGAGAGCGAAACGTCCGGCGATAACGGTGATTCGGTGCGAAGTCCTCAAGTTGCGGTCAGCGGTGCATTCAGGTTTGTGGCCTGAACCGCGGGACACCCTGCAACCGGGTGTGACTCGCTTCAAAATCAACGAGATATGAGTATAACCTAACATGCCACGTGGCGGA
>JBDTSU010000197.1:0-6718 GCA_039930965.1 Betaproteobacteria bacterium | reverse complement strand
TGCGGACTGTTTTGTGCCTGCCGAATCCGAGCGCCTTGCAAGGGGCGAGGTGGAACAGAGGACACAAAGAAAGACTCAGAGAATTCCTCTGTGTCCTCTATGCCTCTGTGGTGAAAGCACTTGACGTGTGGCTGCAAAACCCCATCACCGGCGCGGCTTGCAGGCCTGAAATGGCTGGAAAGGCGCGCCAATGCTCGATCTACGTTTTTCGACGGTGAGAAATTCATGCCGCCTCTCCCACAATCTTCACTTCGCGCACCAGCTCAACGCCGGTCCTGGTTCTTACCGTCGCCTGCATGTGGGTGATCATGTTTTCAATATCCGCTGCGGTCGCCGTGCCGGTGTTGATGATGAAGTTGGCGTGCTTTGTCGACACCTGTGCGCCACCGATGGTGTAACCCTTGAGCCCGCACGACTCGATCAGCCTTGCGGCGTAATCGCCGGGCGGATTGCGAAAGGTCGATCCGGCATTGGGTTTGTCGAGCGGTTGCGAGGCCATGCGTTTGGCCAGCAGTTCCTTGATGCGCACCTGCGCGGTGGTTGCGTCGCCGGGACGGAAACCGAAGCGTGCGGCGACGAACCATTCATCGCCGGCAAATTTCGCCGCGACATGGCGATAGCCGATATCGAATTCCGCGGCGTTGCGGGTGTGCAGGTTACCCTGGCGATCGACTGTGGAGCAGTCGACAACCTGCTGCCAGGTTTCGGTGCCATAGCAGCCGGCATTCATGGCCAACGCGCCACCGACGGTGCCCGGCACCCCGGCCAGCCACTCGGCGCCGGCCAGCGAATTTTTCGCGGCAAACCTGGCGACGTGCGGCGATGCCACGCCGGCGCCCGCGCAGACGATCGCCGGATCGGCGGGATCGAGCGCCAGGCCGTGCAGCATCGGCGTGGTCAACACCACAGTTCCCGGAAATCCGCCTTCGCGCACCAGCAGATTGCTGCCCAGACCGACCAGCAGAATGGGCTCGTTCGCCGGCAGTGTCGGCAGGAACAGCTGCAGATCGGCGAGATCGGCAGGCTTGAAAAAACGGGCCGCCCTGCCGCCGGCACGCCAGGACACGTGTTTCGCCATGGGCTCATCGGTCCTGATTTCTCCGCGCAGCGGAATCGGTGGTGCGGAGATGAATTTGCGGGGTTCAGCCATGTTCATTCACCGCCTCCGCTACCGGCAAGGCGAGGCGCCACGCCACCGACCGAGCCGGCGCCCATGGTGATGACCACGTCACCGTCGCGCACCCGGCCCATGACTGCATCCGGCAGGTCACTTGCGGTTTCCACAAACAGGGGTTCGATCTTGCCGTGAACGCGCAGCGCGCGCGCCAGCGAGCGCCCGTCCGCGGCGACAATCGGCGCTTCACCGGCCGGATAAACGTCGGCCAGAATCACTTCATCCGCCGTCGACATGACTTTCACAAAATCTTCGAACAGGTCACGTGTGCGGCTGTAGCGGTGCGGCTGGAAAGCAAGCACGATCCGGCGGCCGGGAAAAGCACCGCGCGCGGCATTCAATACCGCGTCCATCTCCACCGGATGGTGACCATAGTCGTCGATGAGGGTGAAGGTTCCTCCCGCCGGAATGGTCACCTCTCCGTAACGCTGGAAGCGGCGCCCGACACCGGTGAACGACGCCAGCGCCCTGGCAATGGGTTCGTCACCGATGCCGATCTCGCGGGCGATGGCGATGGCCGACAGCGCATTCAGCACATTGTGCCGTCCGGCAAGGTTCAGCTCGACATCGAGCACTTTCCGGTCCTGGCGGCTGACCGCCGTGAATCTCATTTTCGCGTTCGAGGCGGCGACATTCACCGCGCGCAGCTCGACATCTTCAGCCATGCCATAGGTCAGCACCGGTTTGGTCAGGCGCGGCAGGATTTCGCGCACGTTCGGGTCGTCGGCACACAGCACCGCCAATCCATAGAACGGCAGGTGCTCGAGAAACTCGACGAACGCCGATTTCAGCTTGCCGAAATCGTGTTCGTAGGTGTCCATGTGGTCCTGGTCGATATTGGTGACCACCGCCATGATCGGCTGCAGATACAGGAACGAGGCATCGGACTCGTCGGCTTCCGCGACCAGGTACTCGCCCTTGCCGAGCCGGGCATTGGTGCCGATCGAATTCAGCCGTCCGCCGATCACGCAGGTCGGGTCGAGGCCGCCCTCGCCGAGCACGTGCGCAATCAGCGACGTGGTCGTGGTCTTGCCGTGGGTACCGGCGATGGCAATGCCCTGCTTGAAGCGCATCAACTCGGCCAGCATCATCGCGCGCGGCACCACCGGCACCCGCGCGGCCTTGGCTGCGATTACTTCAGGATTGTCGGACTTGACGGCGCTGGACGTGACGATCACATCGGCGCCGGCAATGTTCGACGCGGCGTGACCGATCTGCACGGTCGCGCCAAGCGACTTGAGGCGCTTCACCACCGCGGTCTCGGCCAGATCCGAGCCACTGACCGCGTAGCCGAGATTGATCAACACTTCGGCAATGCCCGACATGCCGGATCCACCGATGCCGATGAAGTGAAGATGTTTGACCTTATGCATCACGGGCTCCCGCATCGGCGTTCACGGGTGATTGCCCCGGCAAACGCCGCTGCCCAGCGCGCCCGTCGTCCGCGATTCGCTGCAGATGATTGACGGTGGGTTTCCCGCCCGTCGACCCGCAACCGGCGTAGCGGTGCCTGCCGGCGATCTCGGCTCGATTCGAGATATTGCGTTGCGTGCATTCCGCTTGGCGGGTTCCTGTTTTGCCGCTCATATCGCGAGCTCCATGCAAACCGCGGCGCAGCGGGCCGTGGCATCGGGTTTTCCAAGTGATCGCGCGATGCCGGCCATTGCCAACAACTTCTCGCGAGTCAGGTCTTGAATCTGCCGGGCAAGCGCCTGCGGCGGCGTTTCCAGTTGCTTCACCATCACGCCTGCACCGGCATCGGCCAGGAAGCGCGCATTGGCTTCCTGCTCTTCGGCCACGAAATACGGCAACGGCACCAGCACACTGGCCACACCGGCCACCGCCAGTTCCGCCACGGTGATGGCGCCGGAACGGCAGAGCAGCAGATCGCACCAGGCGTACTGGCCCGCCATGTCGTCGATGAACGGCAGCACCTTCGCCTCGACGCTTGCACGGTGGTATGCGGCCACCAGTTCGGCATAGTTTTTCTCGCCCGACTGGTGGACCACTTCCGGGCGTTCCCCGGCAGGCAGCGTCGCCAGCGCGGCGACCACCAGGTCATTGAGCGTCTTCGCGCCCAGGCTGCCGCCGACAATCAGCAAACGCACGCGGCCACGGCGGCCGGCAAAGCGGCTCGCGGGATCGGGCAAACCCGCAATATCGGCACGAACCGGCGTACCCAGCCATTCGACTTTTTTCGGCCTGGGCAGCAGCCGTGCAAGCATATTCCTCGGCACTTGCTCGAAGGTTTTCGGGAACCCTACCAGCACCCGGTCGGCGAGCAGCGCGAGCACGCGATTGGTCAAGCCGGCGTGCGCGCCCGGTTCATGCACCACCAGCGGCTTGCCGCACAGCACACCCATCATCCCGCCGGGAAAGGCAATGTATCCGCCCATCGAAACGACGACATCCGGTTTCACGCGGCGGATAACCGACAGCGACTGCCAGAACGCGCGCAGCAGCACCAGCGGCAACAGCGCCCACGCCCATAATCCCTTGCTGCGCACGCCGGACATCTGCACCACTTCGATCGCGATCTTGTCGCCGATGCCGGACTTGCCGATCAGCGCGTGCTCCATGCCGGCGGGCGTGGCCAGCCAGGCGATGGCCCAGCCGCGCTGCATCAGCACCTCGGCGATGGCCAGGCCGGGGTAGACGTGGCCACCGGTGCCTGCGGCCATGATCAGTGCGGTTCGCTTCATGAAAGGGCTTTCGCCACGGAGACCACCGAGACCACGGAGGAAAACCAGTTGACTCCGTGTTCTCCGTGGTCTCCATGGTTAATATGAATCGTCCGGCTCATCGCCGCACTCCCTTGCCCGACGTCGCCGGCGTGCGGTTTTCCGCATCGATGCGCAGCAACAACGCCACGGCCACGCAGTTGACGATGATGCCGGTGCCGCCATAGGACAGGAACGGCAGGGTCAGCCCCTTGGTCGGCAGCAGGCCCATGTTGACGCCCATGTTGATGAATGCCTGCACCGATAGCCATACGCCGATACCCTGCGCGACCAGCGCCGCGAAATATTTCTCGCGCATCATCGCCTCGCGCCCGACCATGAAGGCGCGATAGATCAGCAGCACGAACAGGCCGATCACCGTTGCCACACCGATAAAGCCCAGCTCTTCGGCCACCACCGCCAGCAGGAAATCGGTGTGCGCTTCCGGCAGATAGAACAATTTCTCGACACTGCCACCCAGCCCGACGCCCAGCCATTCGCCGCGGCCGAAGGCGATCAGCGAATGCGACAGCTGGTAGCCCTTGCCGTAGGCGTCCGCCCACGGGTCCATGAAGCCGACGATGCGCTGCAGGCGGTAGGGCGAGGAGATGATCAGCACCACGAACGCCGCCGCCAGCAGCACAATCAGCCCGACGAAGACGCGCCAGTTCAGTCCGCCGAGGAACAGGATCGCCATAGCGATCGACGTGATCACCACCAGCGCGCCGAAGTCCGGCTCGCGCAACAGCAAGGCGCCGATGAAGACCATCACCGACAGCATCGGCAGGAAGCCCTTCTTGAAATCGTGCATGAAGGCGGCCTTGCGCACGGTGTAGTCGGCGGCATACAGGACGGCGAAGAACTTCATCAGCTCCGATGGCTGCATGGTCATGAGCCCCAGCGGAATCCAGCGGCGGCTGCCGTTGACCTCTCGCCCCAGCCCGGGGATCAGCACGATGACAAGCAGGAAACCGCCGACGATGAACAACGCGGGCGCGACTTTCTGCCAGAGCGCAACCGGAATCTGAAAGGCGATGAACGCGGCCAACACGCCGAGCGCCAGGTAGATGCCATGGCGCATCAGGAAGTAATGCATGCGGTAGCCGGTCATCTTCTCGGCTTCGGACATTGCGATCGACGCCGAGTACACCATCACCAGGCCGAGCGAGAGCAGCAGGACCACGCTCCAGAACAGCGACAGGTCCAGCTCGGCGCGCGGCGGGTATGACAACTGCGCGCTATACGGCATGGCCGCCCTCCACACGCGCTTTCAGTTCCATCACGCATTGGGCAAACACCTCACCACGATGGTTGTAGTTCCTGAACATGTCGAAGCTGGAGCAGGCCGGCGAAAGCAGTACCGCGTCGCCGGGGGCCGCGTGGGCAAATGCGCGTGCCACTGCGTCGGCCATGCCGGCGGCGTGAATGACGGCCGCCCGCGCACGAGTGATGGCCGATTCAATCAGGCGTGCATCCTTGCCGATCAGTACCACTGCCCGCGCGTGCTTGCGCACCGGTTCGGCGAGCGGCGAAAAATCCTGTTCCTTGCCGAGTCCGCCGGCGATCAGCACGACCGGCACGGTCATGCCATTGAGCGCGGCCACGGTCGAGCCGACATTGGTGCCCTTCGAATCGTCATAGAAGGTGACGCCATTGATGGTGCCGACAGACTCGAGGCGATGCGGCAGGCCCTTGAAGTCCTTCAGTCCCGCCGCCAGTTTTTCGGCGTCGCCACCAATGGCGCGGCCCAGTGCCAACGCCGCCAATGCATTCGCGGCGTTATGCAATCCCGCGACCGGCATGTCGGCCAGGGCCAGCACGCGTTGATTCCCCTCGGTCAGCCAGCCGTCGGCGAGCCCGAAGTCATCCGGACCGGGCGCGGCATCGATGCCGAACGTGCTGAGCGCCAGCCGGCTGTCGCGCATGGCGAGGCTTTCGGCGTCCTCGCGATTGAGAACCTGGTGGCGCGCGTGGGCGAAGATGCGCCGCTTGGCCGCGGCGTAATCGCTCATCGACCGGTACCGGTCCAGGTGATCCTGCGACAGGTTCAGCATGGTCGCCGCATCGACTTGTAGCGAATGCGTCGTTTCCAGTTGAAAGCTCGACAGCTCGACCACGTACACGTCCGGCTGGCCGGCGTCGCGCGCGGCCAGCATGGCATCGATCACCGGCAGGCCGATGTTGCCCGCCACCACCGTCTTCCATCCGGCCGCGCGACACATCGCCCCCGCCATCGCGGTGACGGTGGATTTGCCATTGGAGCCGGTGATGCCGATCATGTTGGGTCGCGTGCCTTTCTTCGCTAGCTCGATCTGTTCCCACGCAAAAAGCTCGACATCCCCAATGAACTTTTTCCCTTTAGCGACCGCCCGCGCGACGGCCGGGTCACACGCGGGCCCAGCAATGGCCACGCCCGGGCTTGCGACAACGAGTTCGGCGTCGCGGAAGAGGGCGTCTGCGAAGGCGCCGGCAATGAACTCTGCGCGGGGATGTCCCCGTCGCAGTTCGTCGAGACCGGGAGGATCTGCACGCGTGTCGGCGATTCGCACACGAGCACCCACTCGTTCGGCCCATCGCACGACGGAGAGTCCGGTATCGCCCGCGCCAAGAACAAGAATGCTTTTGTCATGCCAGTTCACCTCCGTGCTCCATCACTAGCGAATGAATGCAAAAGTCGAGCACGGGCGCGGCTTCCAGGCCATAAATGGCTCGAGAGCCGTGCCAGTGCTTGTGTTTGTTGCGGCTTTCGACCAGACACTTCGGTCATTCCCGCGAAAGCGGGAATCCAATTTCTTCCCGACCAAAGACGAGAAAGACCCCTTGA
>JBDTSU010000196.1:0-6720 GCA_039930965.1 Betaproteobacteria bacterium | reverse complement strand
GCTTTGACGCGGTCGACCATTTCCTCAGTCGTGACGATCTCTTTGCCGGGACGGTGACCGCAGCGCTTGGCGCCGACCTGGTCTTCAATGTGACACGCGGCAGCGCCGAATTTGATGAGTGATTTCACGGTGCGTGCGATGTTGAACGCCGAGGGGCCGAAGCCGGTATCGATATCGACGAGCAACGGCAGGTCGCAGACATCGGTGATGCGGCGGATGTCGGTCAGCACATCGTCGAGGGTGTTGATGCCCAGGTCCGGCAGGCCCAGCGAACCCGCCGCGACGCCGCCGCCCGACAGGTAAATCGCCTTGTAACCGGCGCGCTTGGCGAGGTGGGCGTGATTGGCATTGATGGCGCCGATGATCTGCAGCGGCTGTTCGTCAATTAGGGCTTGGCGGAATTTCGCGCCGGGGGACGGGATGGGGATGGTCATGGTCTTTTTCTGGTGGGATCAGGAGAAGAAAGCGGTTTCTGCGCGGGCTGATATGTTAACGCTGGTGACTTTGGCCTTCTGTAACAATTCCCAGAAGTACCGGTAGGTGGCGCGGTCGTGCAGTTCCCCCTTGTACTGAATGGGGCCCCAGTCGGCGGCTTGGGCCGCGAGCAGGATATTCTCCGCGTCCTCGACTTCGGAATGGTCGGGCTTCATCGCATCGACGATGGCGCCGATTTGCGCGGGATAGATCGACCACATGCGCAGGAAGCCGAATTCGTAACGCGCGCGGCGCGCATCGGCAAGCACCACTTCGGTGTTCTTGAGGTCGAGGCAGACGTTGTGCGCGGGTACCACGCCGTTGGCGAGTGCTGCCGCGACCACTTCGGTCTTGGCGCGCACCAGCAGCTTGTGTTCGAACTGCCCGGGGGAACGCATCGCCGCGGCGGGAATGGCGCCGTGATGCCCCGACACGAAATCCATGAGGCCGAAGTCCAGCACCTGGATGCTCGGCAGCGCGGCAATCTGGTGCACGTCGCGCAACGCGCCGTGGGTCTCGACCAGTACGTGCGTCGGGATCTCGCGGCCGGCACCGGTCTTCTTCGCTACCGCCTGGATGTAGTCGATCATCTCCTTCGCTTCGGCGAAGGCCGTGGACTTGGGAATGGTGATGTAGGCCAGCACCTTGCCCGCGCCGCCGACCAGGATATCGACATCCTGCTTCCACAATCCGTGCGAGTAATCGTGGATGCGGGCGCCGGCCATCTTGTGTTTGTTCGCCTCCGACGTCAGCATGCGGACGATCATTTCTGCATGGGCTTTTTCCTGGCCGGCCGGGGCGCCATCCTCGCAATCGCAGGTGATATCGAACACCGGCCCCAGTTTGTCCTGCAGTTCCAGCGCCTTGCCAATGAGTTTCTCGCTGCCCGCAAAATGCTCGCAGGTCGGGATGACCGGGAATGGCTTCTCGCCGGCGAACAGGGCTTGCGAAGGATGGACGGATTTGCTCATGAATGCTCCGGGTATCTATGGGCGTGGAACGAGGACCGTGTAATCGAGGTCGAGGACGACACTCTCCGGAAGTTGCGGGCTGGTGACATCGATGTCTGCCGGCGCGGCGTTCTTGATGCCCAGCAAACGCACCCGCAATGCGCCCAGATCCGGTCGCAGCGGGAGTTTTTCCATGATCACCGATTTGGCATACAGCGTGTCGCCCGCGAATGTCGGTTGGGTGTGGCTGCCGGCATTGATAGCGGCAATCGAGATGACATTCTCCAGCCCATCGTAGGAGAGCGCACGGCAGACCGAGATGACATGTCCGCCGTATACCAGGCGCCGTCCAAATCGGCTGTCCTTCATGTGATGAAGATCGAAATGCACGCGTGCGGTGTTCTGATAGAGTTTGGTGGCGAGCGTGTGATCGCTCTCGTCGAGGGTCATGCCGGCCGGGTGGTTGATGACCTCATTGACACGGTAGTCGTCCCAGAATCGCGTTGAACCGGTCACCGCCGCGGTGAGGCCGCGCGGCTGCAGGAACTCGGGAACGGCCAGGGACTCGGCGGCGACCGACTTCGGCAACATGGGCAATACCGCATCGGGCGTGACAATGTCGAATTGCCGTTTCGATACCATTACCCAGCGCGCCCAGGTGAGGACCATCACGTGGTGCTGGTTGTACGCCGACGAACGGACGTACACAACGCCGGTCTTGCCGTTGGAGTTCTGCTTGAGTCCGATAATTTCCGATTCACCGCGCAGCGTATCGCCCGCATAGACGGGCGCGAGAAAGCGCGTATCCGCGTAGCCCAGGTTCGCGACCGCATTCCAGGAAATATCCGGTACGGTTTTGCCGAAGGCGATATGAAACACCAGCAGGTCGTCGATCGGCGCGGCGGGATGTCCGAGTGCCGCGGCAACGGTGGACGCACAATGCGCCGCATGGCGGGCCCCGGTCAGGCCCAGGTAGAGGGCGACATCGCCGGCGGTAATGGTGCGCGGCGTAGCGTGGACAAATTTCTGTCCGACGCGATAGTCCTCAAAAAAATAGCCGGAGAGCGGGCGCATGGGATTAGGGTCAGGCGGTCTCTAGTTCCCGGATCATCTCGACCAGCGCGAGCAAGCGCTTGGCGGCATTGACATGATGCCCTTCCACCAGCCTGCCGTTGAGCATGATGGTGCCGCGGCCTTCGCGGCGCGCCTGCCCCAGGGCCTCGATCACCTCGTTGGCCAGCGCGATTTCGGATGGCTTCGGCGTAAAGGCATCGTTGCTGTAGGGCAGCTGGTTGGGGTGCACCAGTGATTTGCCGTCGAAACCCAGGTCGCGCGACAGGCGGCAGGCGAGCTCGAATGAATGCATGTCCTTGATGTCCACGCTGATGCCGTCGACCGCGGCGCGTTTATAGGCGCGCGCCACTAGCAGCACATGCGACAGCGAGTAGTGAAGCGCCAGCCGGTCGGGCGTCTTCCGGCCATGAAGCTGGGTGAGCAGGTCGCTGGTCGCCATGATCATGCAGGCGATGCGATCCGAGGCGGAGGCAATTTCCTCGGCGCGCAGCACCGCGATCGGGCTTTCGATCATCACCATGATCGGCATCTGCGGGCCACCGGCCTTGTCGAGCGCCTCCAGCGCCTCGATGACGTCGGTCTTGCTCTCGATGTTCGGGAACAGGATCGCATCGGCGCCGATATTGGCGACGGCCCTGATGTCGTCGATGCCCCACGGGGAATCAAGATCGTTGACCCGCACCACTTTCTCGCGGCGGCCGAAGCCGCCCTGCAGGATGGCGTCGACGATCTGGTTTCGCGATGCCTCCTTGTTCTCGACCAGCACCGAATCGCCCAGGTCGAAGATCAGCGAATCGACCTTCAACGTGCGCGCTTTGTTCAGATATCGCGGTGCACAACCGGGTACATAGAGCATCGAACGGCGGGGGCGTAGGTAAGGTGTCATAGGCGGAAGTGGCTCAGGTGTCAGCGGGATGAGGTCCAGGGACGCATTCGCATCAAAATGCTGCGCTGCGACATGTGAATATTATGCCCGATGACCAAGGCTGTCAACAGACTTATATCTTATATAAGACATTGGACTGGCGCGTTCTCTGTGATACGATATTCAAGGAGAAAAAATAGCCGCCATGTCTGCCCCACCGACCATTCTGCCTGGCTCGCCCAGCTTCCAGCCGCTGTACGACCAGATCAAGATACTGCTGACGCGCAGCCTCATTGCCGGCGAGTGGAAGCCGGGCGAGTCGATCCCCTCGGAGATGGAGTTGGCGGCGCGCTACCAGGTCAGCCAGGGAACGGTGCGCAAAGCGATTGACGCGCTGGCTGCCGAAAACATCCTCATCCGCAAGCAGGGCAAAGGCACTTTTGTCGCGACCCACACCGAGCCCAAGCACCAGTACCGGTTCCTGCGCATCACCCCCGACCGGGGTGAGAAGATCCACCCGAAAACGACCTTCATCGATGTCAAGCGAGGCAAGGCGAACACGGAGGTGGCCCGCGCGCTCGATCTGAAACACGGAGCGGCGATAACAGCCATTCGCCGGGTGCTGGTGTTTGCCGGCAAGCCTGTAATCCTTGATGAGGTGGTCGTCCCCTCAGTACTCGCCCCCAATCTGACGATCGAGAAAATCCAGGAATCGCTGGGTTCGATATACAGTTTTTTCGAAACCGCTTACGGCTTGCGCATGATCCGTGCGGAGGAAAGGCTGCGTGCCGTCGCGGCGGACGCGTTTTCCGCGAGCCAGCTGCTGGTAAAACCTGGAACACCTTTGTTATGTGTGGATCGGATCGCCTACACCTATGGTGACAAGCCGGTCGAATGGCGACGCGGTTTGTGCCTGACCGACGGCTACTCGTACTACAACGAATTGGCTTAGGCGGGATGGCCTCGCCAACGCGCAAGACCTGCATGATTGCGTGCCTTAAGCAGCCACAAAGTCTTGCACCACGGAGACCACAGCGGCCACCGAGGAAAGGCAAGAAGGATTAGGGTTTCTCCGTGTTCTCTGTGGTCTCCGTGGTTCAAAGCCTTTCCGTTCCTTTCCTTTCGCTTACGCTGAAACCAATTGGCGGTCTATTGGGAGACGGCCTCGGTAAGTGCGTCTGCCACCCACTGATTCAAGCTCTTCCCTGCTGCCGCGGCGGCAACGATGGCGGCTGCATGGACTTCTTCTGGCAGCCGCAGCAATAGTTTTCCGGAGGCGGGCTTTTCGGGCTTTTGTCCCATGCGCTTGCATTCGGCCAGGTAATGATCGACGGCAAATTCGAAATCGCCCCGCAGTTCTTCGACGCTGGCACCGTGAAAAACGATGGGGTCACTCATTCCCAACAGGCGACCGACAAACAGCTCATCCTTCGATTCGAAATCGATTCGAGCCGTATAACCACGGTACTTCATGATATTTCGCATGAACCAACCAATTCAGACGACGTTTTGCGATGATTTCGAATGATATCAAAATATGATATCAAGTGAAAGATCACAATATTCGGCTAGATCGGTTTTTCAAGAATATCGATTTCACGCATATTTTATTCTTTAAAAACAATAGACTAAACAGTGATATCGCGTTTCGCTCCGCACCAGGCCGGTGGCACCAAACGGCTGTCCAGCCCGCTATGCAGCGCGATAATTTTAGGATTAAAATCTTTACGTCTGCCGGCATTCCCGCAGTTCCCTGCTGTTGAGTCTCTTTCGATGCCTGCCTTGCCGATTGTCTTGCCAGCCAGAGACAACAACTAAGGATTCCCAATATGTCCACCGTGCCACGCACTCCCGCCGCGCGTCCAAAATATGTCGATATCAACATTCTTCATTTGCCCGTACCCGGGCTAGTGTCGATATTTCATCGCGTCACCGGCGTAGTCATGTTCCTGTTTCTCATCCCCGCCTTGCTGTTCTTGTTGCAGTGCACTGTCGGATCGGAGGCCGGATTCAGTCGCTGGAAATCGTATTTTTCCGAACCCGTGGTGAAGCTGGTCTTGCTCGGATTTGTCTGGGCCTACATGCACCATTTCTTTGCCGGCATTCGTTACCTGCTGCTGGATGCGCATATCGGCGTCGCCTTGGCGCCCGCACGGCTCTCGGCCAAGATTGTGCTGGTCGCGGGCCTCGCCGCCACCGTTCTGATTGGAGCGCGCATATGGTAAAGCGAGCGGATCGCACGCCGGTCGGCGCGCATTACGGCTGGCAGGACTGGCTCGCACAGCGCGTCACGGCGGTCATCATGCTGCTGTTCAGCGTGGTGTTCCTGGGGTTCTTCCTGATCAAGGGCTCGGTCGGTTTTTCCGACTGGCGGGATCTTTTTCACTCGCAGCTGTTCCGCATCCTTGCATTGCTGTTCCTGCTGTCGGTGTTTTATCACGCGTGGATCGGTATTCGCGACGTGCTGATGGACTACGTCAAACCAGCCGGGATACGGCTGACCGCCGAAGTCATGGCAGTGCTGTATCTCGCCGCCTGTTCGATCTGGTCGGTGTCCATCCTGTGGGGAAACTGACAAATGGCTCTTAATGTTCGCAAGTTCGACGCGGTGGTGGTCGGCGCCGGCGGTTCCGGCCTGCGCGCCGCGCTGCAATTGTCCAATGCGGGGCTGAAAGTCGCCGTGCTGTCCAAGGTCTTCCCGACCCGATCGCATACCGTGGCCGCGCAGGGTGGCGTGGGAGCGTCCCTGGGTAACATGGGCGAGGACAGCTGGCACTGGCATATGTACGACACCATCAAGGGATCGGACTGGCTGGGCGACCAGGATGCCATCGAATTCATGTGCAAGACCGCGCCGGAAGCGGTGATCGAGCTTGAACACTTCGGCATGCCGTTCGATCGCAACGACAATGGCACCATTTACCAGCGCCCGTTCGGCGGCCATTCGCAAAATTTCGGCGAGAAGCCGGTGCAACGTTCGTGCTGCGCGGCGGATCGCACCGGCCACGCCATGCTGCACACGCTGTATCAGCGCAACGTGTTCGCCAATACACAGTTCTTCGTCGAATGGATGGCGCTGGACCTGATTCGCGATCACGAGGGCAACGTGCTGGGCGTGACCGCGCTCGAGATGGAAACCGGCGACACCATGATTTTTCACGCCAAGGCGACGCTGTTCGCCACCGGCGGGGCCGGGCGCATCTATGCGTCGAGCACCAACGCATTCATCAATACCGGTGACGGTCTCGGCATGGCGGCGCGGGCCGGCATTCCGCTCGAAGACATGGAATTCTGGCAATTCCACCCGACCGGCGTGGCCGGCGCGGGCGTGCTGATCACCGAGGGCGTGCGCGGCGA
>JBDTSU010000195.1:0-6720 GCA_039930965.1 Betaproteobacteria bacterium | reverse complement strand
CAAGGATAGCGTTGCCAATGTGCGGGATGCGCCCGACCCGCACGACATCCCGGACCAGCCGGACAACGATGCCGCGCGCCTGCGCAACGCGCTGGCCGGAAACGAGTTCTGCCTTTTTTTCCAGGCCATCGAGTCCGTTGCCGCCGATGCCGCGGCGGTCCCATTCCGCGAAATCCTGTTGCGCCTGAAAGCGGAAGAGGAAAACATGTTGCCGCCGGGTTCTTTCCTGCCGGTTGCCGAACAGCATGGCATGCTGCCCGATCTGGATCGATGGGTCGTTCGTCACCTGCTTGGCTGGGTGCGTGGGGATAGTCTGCGGCAGCGCGCCGTGTACAGCATCAACCTGTCCATCCCGACCGTGGCGGACGCCGGGTTTCCCGATTTTGTCGCCGATGCCTTGCGTGAATTTGCGCTGCCCGGTTCATTGCTTTGCTTTGAACTGCAGGAATCCGGCGCGCTGAGTCAGCCGGCCGATGTCCTGCGGTTTGTGCGCCGCCTGCAGCCGCTCGGCTGCCGGATTGCCCTGTGCGGTTTCAATGGCGATCGCGTGTCACTGGACCTGCTCAGGCGGATACCTGTCAACTTTCTGAAGATCGATGGCACGCTCATTCTGCACATGCGCCGCAGCGCGATCGACCAGGCACGCGTCAAGGCCATTCAACGCGTGGCCAAGGCGATCGGCATCGGCACCATCGCCGAGTGTGTCGAGGATAACAAGACGCTCGCGCGGCTGCGCGCGATTGGCGTGGACTATGCGCAGGGATTCGCCGTCTCCTTGCCCCAGCCGTTGCGGGATATTGCCAACATCGTGCCGGTACCCGGCGCCGATGCTTTCGTCGCGCGTCATCCTGGGCGGTCGGTGGCCGGGTAAATGCCTCGCGGCGCCACGCGGCCGGTTTGGCCCGCCATGGGCCACATCATTGGCTGCCTTGTTATTCGATCTCCATTTCATTGAGGCAGTAATTCCTGTCATTCCCGCATCCGCGGGAATGACAGGAATTGTTGTCGCAATGTTCGGGAATTGGAACTACTTCGCGCCTCAACGCGAATCCACCTGCGGAACAGGTAAGCGCGTCGCAAGTCTTCACTCATTGACCGCCGTCCCTCGCGGCGGAAATTCCGTCGCCAGTTAAGGGATTTGGTAACCCTCACTCAGCTAACGCCTGATTGGCGGGGCATATGACATCCATCAACATACGTCCATCGCAGCACATTCAACGCCAGGTAACCGGTTGTGAATGTGGGACACCGCCGAACGACGGACTTGACTGGCAATCAGGCAGTCCCGCCCGAATCGGCAAAGGCGCCCAAAGCGGTAAGCCAATTCAATGTGCTGCTTCAACAACATCCCCATTCAACGTTTTGCACAGGAGCCAATCATGAACAAGTTACTCAAACTCGCCGTCTGCATGGCCTTGCCGGTTGCCGGCGCCATGTTTGTCCCGGTGGCCAGCGCCACCGTCGGCACCGCCACCACCACGGTGCCGGTCACGGCAACGGTCATCGACAGTTGCACAGTCGAGGCGTCGCCCGTGTTGTTCGGCAATTACAACGGCATCTCCGGCGCGGCGCTCGATGCCGTCGCCATCGTATCGCCCACCTGTACGGTCGGCACGGCCTACTCGATCGATCTCAGCGCGGGACTTGGCAACGACGCCACGCATACCACGCGCAAACTGACCGGGCCGGACGGCGCGGCGCTGGCCTACAGCATCTACACCGACATATCGCGCACCACCGTGTGGGGAAACGGCACCGCCGGAACCGCGACACCACTTGGCGTGGGCGCCGGCGTGGCGCAATCGGTCATGATGTACGGAAGAGTCCCGGCGGCACAGTCGTCGATGGTGGGTTCGTACGCCGACACCATCACCGTCACCGTGGCCTATTGATGCGACTGGCGTGAACAGGCGAAACGGCATGTGTACCGCTCGTCGCGGATGGCTGGCGATGCCGCGGGGCACCCTCCTGACGGGCCTGGCCGCGCTGTCACTCGCACTCGCGGCGAGTCTGCCGGTGTCCGCGGGTTCGATCGCGGTCGCGCCGTTGAAGCTCACGTTCTCTCCCGGCTCCGGCATTGCCTCGATCACGGTCGAAAACAACGGACGCGAGGCGGCACTGGTACAGGCCGAAACGTTTGCCTGGAGCCAGGCCGAGGGCGAACACAAACTGAACCCGACCGACGACGTGGTCGCCGTGCCGCCGGTATTTCGGTTGGCGGCCGGCGCGCAGCAACTGGTACGGGTCGGGCTGACGCGCGCCTTCACTGGCGATCAGGAGAGGACCTTTCGCCTGACCGTCACGGAATTGCCGTCGACCGTTGCGCCCGGTACGGTCGCGGTGGCCGTGCGCCACAGCCTGCCGATTTTCGTCTTGCCGGCGAATGCTATTTCACCGCATCTGACCGTCACACGCGCCGCCGCCGGCGGACTCGAGGTTGCCAACCGCGGCAGCCAGCACCTGCGCATCAACCGCTGGCGTTTGCGCGATGGTAACGGTGCCATCCTGGCGGAAGATTCCGGGCCCGGTTACCTGCTGGCGGGTGCCCGGCAGCCCCTTGCGGGCGCCGTTCCACGCAGCACAGGGCCCACCGTGTTTGAAGCTGACATCGATGCGCGCACGCTGAAGATCGCCGTGGGGGACTAGTGTGCAAGGGATGCACGCGGCGCACCGCATGGCTGCTCCTGTTGCTGGTAATCGCGCGACTCTCCTGGGCATCGCCCGGCAGGTTTGTCATTGCCGAAGCAACCGTGAACGGTGTCACGCAACGGCCGGTGATGATCTCGGTCGCCGCCGGCGGGGCCATCCTGGTTAAACGCGACGACCTTACTTCCTGGAATCTCGACGTCCAAGCGGCGCCGGTCGAACTGCTGCAGGGCATCGCCCATGTCCGCCTTGATACGCTGCCCGGCGTCGAGGCGCGCCTGGAAGGCATGACGCTGACAATCGTGGCGGCCGGATCGGCGTTCCAGGGAACGCGCGTTGACTTGCAGAAAACGTCGGTGCCGGTCATTGATGCCGGCCGGGGCGCCTATCTCAACTACGATTTGTCGACATTTGCCGGCCGCGGCCAGCGGCCGCTGGTCGCCGCGTCGCTCGAGGGCATCGTTTTTGCGGACGCGTTGTCGCTGGCGAGCAATGGCGTCTTTTCCGACAATGGAACGGTGCGCCAGTACGTGCGTTATGAGACCAGCCTGCACTGGGACCTCGCTGACCAGGTCCGGTCGCTGGTGGCCGGCGACGCGATCAGCCGCTCGGGTTCTATCGCGCGCGGCTTCCGTTTCGGCGGCATCAGCTACGGCACCAACTTTGCCATCCGTCCCGACCTGGTGACTTTCGCGCTGCCCGCGGTGCCGGGTGAATCGCGCATTCCCACCTCGGCCGACCTGCTCATCAACGGGCAGGCACACTCGCGCCTGGACCTCGCCGCGGGCCCCTTCGAGATCAGCAATGTGCCGGCCATCAACGGCGCCGGCGAAATCCAGCTGGTGACGCGCGATCCGCTCGGTCGCCAGCAAGTGCTGGTGGTTCCCTACTACATCACGCCGGCGTTGCTCCGCCCCGGGCTGACCGATGCCGGATTCGAGATTGGCAAGGTGCGTGAGGATTTCGGGCTGGAGAATTTTCGATACGGACGCGGTTTTGCAAGAGGCCTGCTGAGACGCGGCGTCACGCCCGGCCTGACGCTTGAGGGCTTCGCGGAAACCAGCGGCGGCCAGCGGGTGGCGGGCGCGGGCCTGACCGCCATGGCCGGCACGTTTGCCGTGGTCGGGTTGGCCGGCGCCATGAGCGAGGGCGACCGCCGCGGCCATACCCTGTCGGCGTCGCTGGAACGGTCCTCGCGCGGCCTGTCCTTCGGGGTGCGCGGCCAGTATTCGTCCCGCGACTTCTCCCAGATCGGTGAAGTCGCCGGGCTGCATTATCGGCTCAATGCCAATGCCGGCGTCTCGCTGGGGAAGTGGGGGAACATGAATGTCGTTTACGCCGCCGATGCGCGCTACGACCGCGGGCGCATTGACACGATGGCCGTCAGCTACCAGAAGCAGATCGGCAGAATGGCGTCGTTGCTGGCCAACTTCAGCACCACGCGCAGCGACGAAGGCGTGCGGCATTTTGCGGGACTCGCCCTGACCATGCCGCTCGACCCCGTCACCAGTGCGTCGCTATCGTCCACACGCCAGAACGGCCGCGGCGAACAGGTGCTCGATGTGCGCCAGAACCTGCCGATCGACGAAGGCTGGGCCGCCCGGGCACGCGCCACCGCCGCCCCGGCGCGCGCCTCGCGTGTCGATGCCGGTGTGACCTGGCAGAACGAGTACGGCCAGGTGGTCGCGGATGTGAGCCAGTCGCGCGGTGGCGGCAACGTGCGGCTTGGCATGAACGGTAGCCTGGTGATGGCGGGCGGGGTGACGCGGGCAGTACGGCAGCTTGGCGACGCCTTTGCCATCGTCTCGGTGCCCGGCTATGCAGGCATCGATGTCTATCACGATAACCAGCGCGTTGCCCGCACCGATGCGGCGGGATTCGCCGTGGTGCCGCGCCTGCGCCCGTATGAATCGAATTCGATAAACCTCGACACATTGAAACTGTCGCTGACCACCGAGCTGAAGGCGCCGCGCCGGCACGTCACACCCGCGCGGCGATCAGGCGTCTTGCTGCAGTTCAAGGCCGCGACCACTCATGGCGCGCTGGTGCGGGTGCTGCAGGCGAACGGCGAACCGGTGCCTGCCGGGGCGACGCTTTCCCTGCGTGGTGAAATGTTTCCCGTCGCGGCCAATGGCGAAGCATGGGTCACCGGGCTCGATGCGGCGTCCGACGCGTCCGTGGCATGGCGCGACCAGCGCTGCGCGGTGCGCATTCCCATGGCCGATGGCGCCCAGGCTCGGCCGCGCATCGGTCCGCTCACCTGCAAGGCAGGCAGCCCATGAAGACGATCCTGGTGATGGCGGCCTTGTCCGCTTCGGTGCTGATGTCGCTGGCGACGCCGCTCTTCGCCGCGACCTGCACGGCCTCGGCCAGCGGCGTGATGCTGGGCACCTACACGCCCAACCAGCGGACGCCGGCCGACTCCGCGGGCTCAATCGTCGTGACCTGTGCCAAAGGCGCGCTCGATGCCCTGCCCATGACCGTCAATTATTCGCTCGATATCAGCATCGGCAGCAGTACCGGCTACTCGCCGCGTGAAATGACCAGCGGCGTCAACAGGCTCCGCTACAACCTGTATCGCGACGCGACCCGCATCAGCATCTGGGGCGACGGCTCCGGCGGCACGTCTGCCGTGGCGGGCGCGCTGGCGATTCAGCCCTCGCCGGGCAGCGCATCGTTCACGCACACCCTCTATGGACGAATATTCGCCAGCCAGAATGCGGTCCCTGGTTCTTATGCGGATACCGTGTTGGTGACGGTGAGTTACTGACATGAAGAATACGTTTCCCCTGCCGGTTGCGCGCGGAACTTCTCGAAACCTCAAATTTCTGTCGCCCCGGCGAACAACCACAAGGGTTGCGCCGGGCCGGGGGTGAAGCGGGGAATTCGCAGAGCCAGCTCTGCGCCCGCTGAACGCCAAGCCAATGCAGTGGCTTGGCCTAATTTGTTTTTGTTGTCAATTATTTATGAAAAATTAGGTACCGGCCTTCGCCGGTACGACAGGGTCTTTAGTAGTTCGCCGCAGCAAAACTCTAGCACTGGCGCGCTTTGCAGGGCGAAAATGGCCTGTGAGCCGCGCCGGTGCTGGAGATTGACGTCAGGAACCTCTGGAGACTTCAAGAACTTGCCATCCCCGCGAACGCGCATAAGCGCTAACTTATTCCATTTTCAATTGAACAATGTTGTCATCCTGAGCGAAGCGAAGGATCTCGTCACTGTTAAGTGGATTCCCGCGTTCGCGGGAATGACAGGTTACTTCCGTGGCGACCACGCGCGCGACCGGCGCGCATGAATCCCACCGTCCCGACCGGCCGCCACATCAACCCTGCACGCATTCGAAAAACGGATTTCGTTCGCCTCCATGGATCAATCGATGTCACCCGCCGCTAACAAGCCGACCATACTGATCGTGGCAGGCGAAGCCATGGCCGCGCGTGACCTCGAGCAGCAACTGTGGGCATCGGGTTTCGCGCCGGTCGGGCATGCCACGACCGTCACGCAGGCGCTGGTCCTCGCCGGCGCGCTGCGGCCGGACCTGGTGCTGATGGATCTGCAAGCGCCCGGCGCGGCGGTCACCTGGTCCGCCACCGAAACCATCCGCGCACAATTCGCGGTGCCCGTCGTGTTCCTGACGGCGCCTGCCGAGGGTGAGGCCGACAACCGTGCCGGTCTGCCTGAGCCCCCTGCCTGCCTCGCCAAGCCGTTCACCGACCGGGAGCTGCGCGCGGTGCTCGAATTGTCGCTCTATCAGCGCCGCATGGAGGCCCGGCTTGAATTGAGCGAGCAGCGATTCCGCACCATCTTCGACGCCGAGCCGGAATGCGTGAAAGTGGTTGGCCTCCACGATGAGCTGCTGGAAATGAATGTCGCAGGCCTGGCGATACTCGAGGCAGATTCCGTGGAAGAAGTGAAGGCCCTATCGCTGTTCAATTTCATCCTGCCTGAGTACCACGCCGCGTTTCGCGCGCTGCACAAGGACGCCATCGCCGGCAAGTCCGGGCTGCTCGAGTTTGAAGTCGTCGGCCTGCGCGGAACACGCCGCTGGCTGGAGACCCATGCCGCGCCCATCGCCAA
>JBDTSU010000194.1:0-6722 GCA_039930965.1 Betaproteobacteria bacterium | reverse complement strand
GCGCGGCCGCGACGCCTGCGATGTGGCGATCTGCACCACCTTCGGCCCCAACACACTGACGAGTTTCAGGGTGTGGACGGACGAAGTGACCGCCGGCTGAGTCGGGCGACGTGCCACAGACAGGCGCCGGCCTCATCGGGCAAACACAAGCACTGGCGCGGCGTTCCAGACATTTGTGACTGGGGAGGCGCGCGGGCGCTGGAGTTTGTCGGGATTTTCTCAGCCCGGCAACCAGGATTGCCGTGCAACGCGGCCGCGATGGCCGGACTGCAATGTCGGCGCACAAGCGAATCCCTGCTGCCAAACGGTTGTATCCGCGTCGCTGTTTTTCTTGCCCGAATGACGCAACCATGCCGCGCGTTTTTCGTCACCCTTGTCGTCTGGTTGCGACAAACGACAATATTTTCAAGGGGCGATGACAATTTAAGAAACGCTTAAGGCCGATGCATCAATGTGCGTCCTGAGCCACTGCATGCCGCAGTGCAGCGCAATGACTCTGGACGAATCATGACAAGCACATTCCCTCTCGAACTGGTCAGGACCGGGGGTACGGGTCGATAGCAAGACGCGCCATGGCCGGCACGTCAAAACGCGTGCACCATGCGACGGCGTGCGTTTCATCAGGCGACGGGCGGAAAGCTCAGGGTAATGGTGGTCCCCGATTTGCCGATGCCATCGCTTACCCGAATCGTCGCCGCGTGCAGGTCGGCGATACTGCGCACGATCGACAGGCCCAGTCCGCTGCCCGCGGGCTGATCGCCGGGCGCGCGAAAAAACCGCTCGAAGACCCGCTCGTGCAGCGCAGCGGGAATACCCGTGCCCGAATCGCTCACCGCCAGTTCCACGCGGCCATTCACGCGGCCACAGCTGACCGTCACCTCGCCGCCTTCCGGCGTGTGCCGGAGGGCGTTGTCAAGCAGATTGCGAAGCATGATGGCCAGGCTGGCCTCATTGCCGGCAACAGTCGCCGCGTCACATTGCGTGCTGAGACGGATCCGCCTGGCGCGCGCCGCCGCGTCGTGCTCGCCGGCCTGGCGCCGGACCAGCGCGGCAAGATCGATCGTGCTACCGCGCATGACCTGATCGGGCTCGATGCGCGCCAGTGTCAGCAACTGGTCGACCAGGCGGATGGCGCGCTCGGTACTGTCGGTCAGTCCGGCGAGCGCGATACCTTGTTCATCGGCGTTGCGTGCCCGGGTCAGGACCTGCAGGTTGGTCTTGATGCCGGCGAGGGGTGTGCGCAGTTCGTGCGCCGCGTCGGCGGTGAATCGCTGTTCGCGCTCAAGCGCCTGGCGCATGCGGCCGAACAGGTGATTCAGCGCCGCGAACAGCGGCCTGACTTCCTCGTCGGCCTTCGCGGCGTCGACTGCGCGCAGGTCTCCCGGCGTCCGCGTGCCGACCTCGTCGGTTGAGCGCCGCAGCGGTTCGAATGAGCGATGCACAATCCACCAGATCATTGCCCCCAGCAGCGGCAGGATGATCGCCGCGAGAACGATCAGCTGAATCGCAAACTGGATACTGGTCTCCTTGCGATGCCGCAGGGGCTCGCCGACCTGCATGTGCAGCGTATGGGTGTTGTTCCAGAGGGCGAAGGTCCGCCACCTTTCGCCTTGGCGGTCGAACCACCCGAGGCCGGTCCTGCCCCCACCGACAAACGGCTCGTCCGGCGCACCATTGTTGCGGTACAGCAGGCGTCCATTTTCAGTCCATATCTGGAAAAACAAATAGGGCTGATGGTTGCTGATCATCGGAATCAGGTGCGACGCCCCGGTCGTGCGCATCTCTTCGGCCTCGTGCTCGGCCAGCGTGAACAGCAGGTGGCCGGCCTCCTGCAGCGATTCGTCGAACAGTTGCTGGCTCTCGCGGTCCGCCTCCACGTACACCACCACGCCACTGGCACACAAGACCGCCGCAGAGACCCCCAGAATGAACACCACCAGGCGAACGCGCAACGAACCAAAGGAGGGCACGCGCATCGGGCTATTCCTTCTCCACCTGGTAGCCGATGCCGTGCACAGTCTGGATCAGGTCCTTGCCGAGCTTGCGGCGCAGATGATGGACATGCACCTGCACGGTGTTGCTCTCGATTTCGTCGCCCCAGCCGTACAGCGAGGCTTCGAGCTGCTCGCGCGTGAGCACTTGACCCGCATGCTCGATCAGGTCCAGCAGGATGGCGAATTCGCGGGACGTGAGCGCGGTCGTGACGCCCGATACTGTGGCCGACCGGCTGCCCGGGTCGAGTTCGATGTTTCGGTAACGTAACGTGCCCACCACCCGGCCGGTCGAGCGCCGGGTCGCGGCGCGAATGCGCGCCGCGACTTCGTCGAGGTCGAACGGCTTGACGATGAAATCGTCCGCGCCCGAGTCCAGCCCGATGATACGGTCCGCCACCTGATCGCGCGCGGTCAGGACCAGCACCGGATTGTCGAAGCCGCGGGCGCGCACTGCCGTGAGCACCGCCAGGCCGTCGGTATCGGGCAGGCCCAGGTCCAGCAAGATCGCCGAATAGTCGTGGGTCGCGACGGCGGTCAATGCGGCCGATCCCGTCTGCACCCAGTCAACCGCGTATCCCAACTGGTTAAGCCCAAGCTGCGCGCCGCGGCCAATCTGCGGATCGTCTTCAACCAGCAATATGCGCACAATCCACCACTTCCGACAAAAGTCGCCTCCTGCATCGCCTGCGGGTAGCCGCCATGCGCGGATCCCGCCTACCGGATCCGGGCCTGCCTGACAGCGGCCGGCACCGGGTGTGTCGCCGCCGAATCAATGCGGTTTTCCTTCACCAGTCTCCCGCTCACCGGATGATAGTACGCCTCGACAATGGTCCCGGAATGCATGACGGCATAAAACTCGTAGCAGTTGGTGCGCGATATCTTGAACTTGACCACGGCGTATCGGTCAGCGCCGAATAATTTCCGGACCTGTTCTTCTGCCAGCCAGGTCTCGCGCGGTGCATCGGTGCAGCGTACCTGTGCCGCCAGTTCGCTGGCGAAGGCAGGCGCCGCCAGCAGGCAGGCGGTCAAACAGGCGAAGCTCCATGATCGAATCGCTTTCATCATTTCTCCAATGTTTCATGCCGGTCATTGCCATGCTGGTATCGAGCCCACCCGGCCGACCGGTTCCGTGCATGATCCCGGTCGAGGCTGCGCCGGTGATTTCGGCGCCTTGCCGGCGCCGCATACCGACATATTAGAAACCGGACCTTAAGGGCCGCTTAAGGGGCATCCGCCGCGGACGACGGCGAAGCGGCATCCCCCCGGGTCGTTGCTGGCTGGCTAGCCCTTCACCGTTGCATACAGCGCCAGCGCCTTCACCCGCTGCACGGCATGATCAACCACGGGCGGCGGATAATCGCGGCCGACGAGCATGCCGCACGCCTGTTGGTCCGCCGGCGGCAGCGTCCAGGGCGCATGGACGTATTTGTCCGGCATGCCGGACAGCGCCGGCAGATAGCGGCGGATGAATTTGCCGCGCGGATCAAAGCGTTGCGACTGTGTGACCGGGTTGAATATGCGGAAATAGGGCTGGGCGTCGCAGCCGGTGGAGGCCGCCCATTGCCAGCCGCCATTGTTGGCGGCGAGATCATAATCGATGAGGTGATCGGCGAAGTACTTTTCGCCCCAGCGCCAGTCGATCAACAGGTCTTTGGTGAGAAAGCTGGCCACGATCATGCGCAACCGGTTGTGCATGTATCCGGTCTCGTGCAACTGCCGCATCGCGGCGTCGATGATCGGATAGCCGGTACGCGCTTCGCACCACGCCTCGAACAGCGCCGGGTCATTCGGCCATTTGATGGCGTCGTACTCGCGGCGGAACGCGGATCGCGCCGTGTGCGGATGGTGATACAGGATCTGAAAATAGAAATCGCGCCAAATCAGTTCACCGAGCCAGGTTTCCGCGCCGGGATTCTTCTTCCGCAGGGTCTCGGCGTAGGCGATCGAAGCCAGTTCGCGAATGGAGATGGTGCCGAAGCGGTTGTGCACCGACAGATACGACACGCCTCTGGCGGCCGGAAAATCCCGGGCGTCCTGGTAATCCTCCATGCGCGCGACGAAGTCCGCCAGCAATTCGTGCGCACCCGATTCGCCGGTCCTGACGCTGAGCGCCTTCAGGTTGGTTCGCTCGAAGCCGATCGACGCCAGCGACGGCAGTGGTTCGGCTTGACCGGGTTTCGCCAAATTGCCGGCGTATTCTTCGACCGGATAGGATTTCAGCCAAAAGTCGTTGACCTTTTTCAGCCAGGCGTTCTTGTACGGCGTGAACACGCAGTAGGTGCCGCCAGCTTGCGTCAGGACTTCATCCTTTGCAAAGATGACCGTGTCCTTGCAGGCGTGAAACGCGATTCCCAGGCTCGCGAGCGATTCGCGAACCCGTGCATCCCGCGCTGCCGCCACCGGTTCGTAGTCCTCATTGGTGAAGACGGCATGTACCTTCAGTTGCTGAGCCAATCCGGGAATTTCGGTATCGGCAAACGCATGCCGAACGATCAACTCACCCCCCAGCGCCCGCAGCGAGCGCTTCAGTTCGGCAATGCTCTCCCAGATGAATTCGACGCGCCGGTCAAGCTTCGAGGGCAATTCACCGAGAATCGCGCGATCGAACACGAATACGCAGTAGACGCGGCCCGCGGACGTCAACGCCCGGTACAGCCCCGCGTTGTCGGTGACGCGCAAATCGCGGCGAAACCAGAACAGCGCTGAAGTGCCGGCAAGAGTTTTCATGGCGAGGGAAGGCGCAAGCCGGTACAATGCGCAGGTGAATGGACAGCGTTAATCTTACCAATCATTTCCTCATCGCCATGCCCGGCATGGCCGACCCGTATTTTTCCAAAACCCTGACACTGATCTGTGAGCACTCCGAAAAAGGTGCCATCGGCCTGGTCGTCAATAAACCCATCGATGTCACTCTCGGTAACCTGTTCGAACAGGTCAACATCGGGCTGCGGGATGAGGCGCTGCGGCTGGAGAGCGTGTATTTCGGCGGGCCGGTATTGATCGACCGCGGATTCGTCCTGCATCAGCCGCTGGCGGACTGGAGCTCGACGCTGAAGATCGACGACGACACCGGGCTCACGACGTCCAAAGACATCCTTGAGGCCATGGCCGCCGGCAACGGCCCCGGCCGGGTGCTGGTGACGCTGGGTTATGCCGGCTGGGCGCCGGGCCAGATCGAAGACGAAATCAAACGCAACGGCTGGTTGACGGTCGCCGCGCAGCCCGGGCTGATATTCGATCTGCCGCCCGAGGAACGCCTGAACGCGGCGATGGGATTGCTGGGATTGAATTACGCGAACTTGTCCGACGAGGCAGGCCATGCCTGAGGAAATCGTCATGGCGTTCGATTTCGGCGAAAAGCGCATCGGTGTCGCGGTCGGCAATACCGTCACCGCGCGAGCCCGGCCGCTGACGACCTTGCACGTGCAATCCAATCAGGATCGCCTGGCGGCGGTCGGCAAGCTGGTGGCGGAATGGCAACCGGCGCGTTTCGTGATCGGTGAACCCACCTACGGACATGACGAGGCCGGCGGCGAGGGTCACCCGATCGCGCACCTGGCGCGCAAGTTCGGTAATCGCCTGACGGAAAACTTCCGCCTGCCGGTCGAATACGTGAACGAATTCCTCAGTTCCGCCGCGGCCGAGCAATTGCTGAACGAACGCGGCATCAAGGGCCTCGCGCAAAAGGAGCACGTCGACGCGGTCGCCGCGCAAATCATTTTGCAGAATTACCTGGATGACGCGAGCCGCCATGCAGCTTGACGCCGAACCACTGATTGATGCGCTCGCCGGAAAGATCGGTAGCCTGCCGCCGGGCACGGCGATGATCGGCATCCATACCGGCGGCGTGTGGGCGGCGGAGCGGCTGCATGCCCGGCTGGGCGTCGCGCTGCCGCTCGGCAAACTGGCGGTGACACTGCATCGCGACGATTTCAGCCGCATCGGCCTGCACCCGACCAAGAAATCCACCGAGATGCCGTTCGAGGTCGATGGCCGCCACCTGCTGCTGGTGGATGATGTGCTGAACACCGGCCGTACCCTGCGCGCCGCGCTCAATGAACTGTTCGATTTTGGCCGCCCGGCCAGCGTGCGCCTCGCGGTGCTGGTCGACCGCGGCCGGCGCGAACTGCCGTTCGCGGCCGACTATATCGGCGCGACCATGACGCTGGATGCGTCTCAGGAACTGGTATTGAAGAACGACAACAATCACCTGCGCTTTGATGTGCAAACAAAGACCTGACATGGGCTATCACCCGCAACTTTCCGCCGACGGCAAGCTCAAGCACCTGCTCAGTACCGAAGGGCTGCCGCGCGCCATGATCGAAAATCTCCTCGAAACGGCCGACCAGTTCGTCAGCGTCGGCGACCGGGAGGTCAAGAAGGTGCCGCTGCTGCGCGGCAAGTCGGTCTTCAACCTGTTCTTCGAAAATTCCACGCGCACCCGCACCACCTTCGAAATCGCCGCCAAACGCCTGTCCGCCGACGTCATCAACCTCAATATCAACGCGTCCTCGACCAGCAAGGGCGAATCGCTGCTCGACACCATCGACAACCTGGCGGCGATGCATGCCGACATGTTCATCGTGCGCCACGCGCAGTCCGGCGCCGCCCACCTGATTGCGCAGCACGTCAAGGCCGGCATCGCGGTGATCAATGCCGGCGACGGCCGCCACGCCCACCCGACGCAGGGCCTGCTGGACATGTACACCATCCGCCACTACAAGAAGG
>JBDTSU010000193.1:0-6774 GCA_039930965.1 Betaproteobacteria bacterium | reverse complement strand
TGTTGTGCAAACACCGTACCGGCCGCGAACATCAGCGCGCCGAGACACCAGGTTATCGCATGCTTTCCGGGATTCATGATCATCGCCCTCTTCTCCTATTTTTTGACGTCGGTGCGAAGGTACTCGTTCTGGGTTTTGCTGCGCTCCACCAGCGTGGCCTCCCATTTTTTCTTGTCGCCCCCGAACGCGGCGCCGTCCGCGGCACGCACGTCCTTCTTGCCGGCATAGATTTTTTCGGACTTCACAGTCTGGTCGATCTCGCCGCAGGCACCCACAGTCAGCGCCAGCAGTGACGCGCCGACGACACTTGCGCGACGGGCGCTCATGACTTGGCTCCCAGCGGCGCAATCCTGGCGTCCATCTTGTACGCCTGTGCCCATCCCCACACTTCCTCGCCCTTCCTGCGGGTCTGAACACGCTGCTTATAGATCGTGGCGATGACCTCGCCGTCCCCGGCCAGCAGCGCCTTGGTGGAACACATTTCCGCGCAAGCCGGCAGCTTGCCTTCCGCGAGGCGATTGCGTCCATACTTCTTGAACTCGGCCTCGGTGTTGTTCTCCTCCGGCCCGCCTGCGCAAAACGTGCACTTGTCCATCTTGCCGCGCAGGCCGAATGCGCCGGCCTGTGGAAACTGCGGCGCACCGAACGGGCAGGCGTAAAAACAATAACCGCAGCCGATGCAAAGATCCTTGTCATGCAGGACGACGCCCTCTTCAGTCTTGTAGAAACAGTCGACCGGACACACCGCCATGCACGGCGCATCGGTGCAATGCATGCACGCCACCGAGATCGAGCGCTCACCCGGCTTGCCGTCATTGACGGTCACCAGTCGGCGCCGGTTCACGCCCCACGGCACCTCGTGCTCGCTCTTGCACGCCGTCACACAGCCGTTGCATTCGATACAGCGCTCGGCGTCACAGATAAATTTCATTCTTGCCATAATGATTTCTCCTTTTTATCCGTGATGATCAAGCGGCCGACACTTGACACAATGTCGTTTTCGTTTCCTGCATCATCGTCACGCTGTCATAGCCGTAGGTAGTGGCTGTGTTCACCGCTTCGCCACGTACGATCGGCGCTGCGCCCTCCGGGTATCTTTCAAGCAGGTCCTTGCCCTGCCACCAGCCCGAAAAATGGAACGGGATGAAGGTGGTGCCCGAAGCGACCCGTTCAGTCACCAGGGCCTTGACCTTGAGCCTCGCCTTGGTCGGCGATACGACCCAGACATACTGGTCATTCTTGATGCCGCGGGCTTCCGCGTCCCTGGGATTGATCTCGACAAAATTGCTCTGCTGCAATTCGGCCAGCCACGGATTGGAACGCGTCTCCTCGCCGCCACCCTCGTATTCGACAAGGCGGCCGGAGGTCAGGATCAGCGGATACTCCTTGCTGATGTCCTTGTTTTTTTCCTGCACGGACTTGTACAACGTCGGCAGCCGCCAGAAGGCTTTCTTGTCATCGTGGGTCGGATACTTGGCGACCATGTCGGGGCGCGGGCTGTAGATCGGCTCGCGATGCTGTGGCACGCCGTCCGGAAAATTCCACACCACGGCGCGCGCCTTGGCGTTGCCGAAAGGGTGACAGCCATGATTCTTCAGCACCACCCGCTGGATGCCGCCCGAAAGATCGGTCTTCCAGTTCTTGCCCTCGGCCGCCTTCGCTTCCGCTTCGGTCAATTCGGACCACCAGCCCAGTTTCTTCATGAGCACATGGTCAAATTCGGGATAACCGGTGGTGATATCGGCACCCTTGGAATGCGAACCATCCTCCGCCAGCAGATTCACGCCGTCACGATCGACGCCGAAATTGGCGCGGAAATTCCCGCCGCCGTCCATCACATGCTTGCTGGTGTCATAGAGGTTCGGCGAGCCCGGATGCTTGAGCGCGGCATTGCCATAGCAGGGCCACGGCAATCCGAAGTAGTCACCGTTCATGTTGTAGCCGGTTTCCTTGTCGACCACGTCGGTCGTGCAACGCAGGGTCTTCACATCGAAGGCGGCCATGTTGCGCATGTGCGCTTTCAGGCGCTCCGGCGATTGGCCGGTGTAGCCGATGGTCCAGGTGCCGGCATTGATTTCGCGGAGGATGTCTTCCACCACCGGTTCATCACCCTTCAGCGCAATGTTCTGCTTGCCGTTGGCCTTGCCGACCAGCTGGTCGCCGAAGCCGAATTTCTTCGCCAGCAGGTACATGATGGTGTGGTCGGGTTTGGCTTCGAACAACGGTTCGATGACCTTTTCGCGCCACTGGAGCGACCGGTTCGACGCCGTCACGCTGCCGACGGTTTCGAACTGGGTCGCGGCCGGCAGCAGATACACGCCTTCCTGGCGCTCCGGCATGACAGCAGTCGCGGTCGGATAAGGATCGATGACCACCAGCAGATCCAGTTTTTCCATGGCCTGCTTCATGTCGAGGCCGCGTGTCTGCGAGTTGGGCGCATGGCCCCAGTAGACGCAGGCGCGCAGGTTGCTCTCCTGATCGATGAGCTCGTTTTTCTCCAGTACGCCGTCGATCCAGCGCGACACGGTCATGCCCGGCTTCTCCATCATCGCCAGAGACGCGTATTGCGCCTTGATCCAGTCGTAGTCGACGTTCCAGACCTTGGCCCAGTGTTTCCAGGATCCGGTCGCCAGGCCATAGTAGCCGGGCAGCGAATCCGGATTAGGGCCGACATCGGTCGCGCCCTGGACGTTGTCGTGGCCGCGGAAGATATTTGCACCGCCACCCGAGACGCCGATATTGCCCAGGGCCAGTTGCAGGATGCACGACGCCCGCACCATGGCGTTGCCGATGGTGTGCTGGGTCTGGCCCATGCACCAGACGACCGTTGACGGACGATTCTTCGCCATCGCTTCCGCCGCCGCATAGACTTCGGCCTCGGGCACGCCGCAGGCCTCTTCAACCGCCTTCGGGGTCCACTTCTTCAGTACGTCTTCCTTGACCTTGTCCATGCCAAACACGCGGTCATTGATGTACTGCTTGTCTTCCCATCCATTGCTGAAGATGTGATAGAGCATGCCGAACAGGAATGGGATATCGGTACCGGAACGGATGCGGATGTACTGGTCCGCCTTGGCCGCGGTGCGCGTAAAGCGCGGATCGACGACGATCATGCGCGAGCCGTGCTCCTTGGCGTTCAGCATGTGCAGCATCGACACCGGATGCGCCTCGGCGGCGTTCGAGCCGATGTACATCGCGCACTTGGTGTTCGACATGTCGTTGTACGAGTTCGTCATCGCCCCGTAACCCCAGGTATTGGCGACACCGGCCACCGTGGTCGAGTGGCAGATGCGCGCCTGGTGATCGCAGTTGTTGGTGCCAAACAGCGAGACGAATTTCCGGAAAAGGTATGCCTGTTCGTTGTTGTGCTTGGAGGAGCCGATCCAGTAGACCGCGTCCGGACCGCTTTCCTTCTTGATTTTGATCATCTGGTCGCCGATCTCGTTGATCGCCTGTTCCCAGCTGATGCGCTTGTATTTGCCGCCGACCAGTTTCATCGGATATTTGAGGCGATGTTCGCCGTGACCATGTTCGCGAATCGCCGCACCCTTGGCGCAGTGCGCGCCAAGGTTGATCGGCGAATCGAACACCGGTTCCTGGCGTACCCAGACACCGTTCTGCACGACGGCGTCAATGGCGCAACCGACCGAACAATGCGTGCACACGGTGCGCTTGATCTCCATCTTGCCTTCGGTGCCGGGCGCGGCCGCCGCCTGCGCCTTGCGGACCATCGAGAACGGCAACTGCGAAGCAAACGCGCCCGCGCCGGCGACCATGCCGGATCGCCTCAGGAATGCGCGGCGATCCATGGTCCCCAAAGCGGTGTTCATCCGCTGTGCAAGTCCGGACGGGGTACCCTTCGGCACGTTGCTGGATTTCTTGGTCAATAACATGATGGTCTCCTCGCCAGGTCTAGATGCGGGTCGTTTCGTAGTATTGCCGGATGTGATCGGTCTCGTGATAACCCTTGACGGCCTTCTTCGCCGGTGCGGCGGCCACGGCTTCGATGGCCTGGCTCACATTGCCGCCAGTCGCCACGGCGGCAATCGCGCCGGCACTGCCTAGCGTTGCGCCCAGCAGGAATTTGCGTCGATTGCCGGTAGCTTGGTCAGCGGGTTTCTGTTCGGTTTTCATCATGCACCTCCATCCGTTAGGTAACTCGGGATACGTCTTTTCCAGCGATGGCTCACATTTCAAACGCTTGAATCTCGATTTCAAAGAAGGCCTGCGCGAACGCCGCAACTCTTCTATAGTAGTTCGATTTTTCACTTTGTGTCCTTGCGCCGCAGCATTGCAACACCCACGGTTGCATGTGCTTTGCAAAGAAGTCGCGCTGCTGTTTCAACGAGGCCGGTGCGTCGGCGACATCACCCTGAATCAGCGCGCGCATCACGTCGCACAATGCGGCGAGGTGGTCTTCCGGTTCGGTGACGGACGGGTCGCGCGAAAAACCCAGCGCACGCAGGTCATTGCGCAGTTCGGCGAGAGGCTTTTCGTTCATGAATCCTGACAAATAGTACGACCCGAACAACATCACAGGGGGCCGCCCCACACCGACAAACAGCGCCGCGTGTTCCTCTTCAACCGCTTCGGCGATGACCACGCCGGATGCGGCGGCCAGCGCCGCCCAGGAGGTCGCCAGCCGGTCCGATTCTTCACCGGCGGGCTCCGCCGAGAGCATCATCGCCTTCAGCAATCCCTCATCCGGCGCGCGATAGAGCAGCGCTGCCAGCAGCGCATAAAAATCGGCGCGCACCTGGTCTTCGGGCTCAAGGCGGCGCGGGGCGTCAAAGCGCACGCTTTGCGGAGTTGCCTGCGCATTCATTCGAGGGGCCTCCCGGTCAGGATCGACGCTTCGTGCCGGTTGCTCATCATGTCGACGACGCGGCAGTCCGCGCACATCTGTAGCCGCTTCAATTGCCCTTCACCCTGGAACATCGAATGCCCGGCCAAACGCGCCAGCATGTTGTCGATCATCAGCTTGGTGCCGAGCGCCTTGCCGCAGGAAATGCAGTTGAACGGTTCCGATTCATTCAACACCACCGCCTGCTTGCGTGCATCGGTCAGCAACAGGCGTGGATTGAGCGTAATGGCGTTTTCCGGGCAAGTGTTTTCGCACAGCCCGCATTGCACACAGTTGCGTTCAATAAAATTGAGGCGAGGATAATCCGCCCCATCCATCAACGCCGATGCCGGGCAGGCGCCGGCACAGGCCATGCAGAGTGTGCACTTCGCCTTGTCCACGATCACGGCACCGAACAGGCTTCCCACCGGCAACGCTATCTCCGATTTTTTCGCGGGCGCGTGCTTCAGCAAATGTTCGATGGCGAACTCGAGCGTTCCACGTTTGTCGTTGGTGAGGTTGAAACCGGCCGGCACCGGAACGGTCTGGCCGGGCAGAATCTGCGCGAGTCGCGACGCATCGCTGACCACCGAGAAATGGTTTCCGGCGTAGCCGATTTCGTTGAGAATGATCTGGCCCAGCGCCATTTCACGATTCAGCGTCACCAAATACTCCGGCGCCTCGGTACCGGTCGCCAGAATCGCGACATGACCCGCGCCGTAGGCAATCGCCCCCAGCAGCACATCGAGTCCGGTGGAGGCCACGTGCCAGGCTTCAAGCGGCAGCATCCCCGCGGGAATGCCGCCACCCGACTCCAGGTTCGCGTCCAGCGCGACACGGCCATCGGTCGCATTGTGGAACAGCAGCGTCGGCGCCTCGCTCCGGCCCCTGGCCGCAAGGCGGTAGGCATTGAGCAGCGTCTTCAGTTGTGCCCCCCGATCCGCCACCCGCGGGTATTGATAGCTCATCGCCCCGGACGGACATACGGTCGCGCAGGCACCACAGCCCATGCACAGGTGCGGATCGACCTCGACCTTGTCGCCGGCCGACCGGATGGCGTGCGTCGAGCAGACGTCGACGCACTGGTTGCAACCGGTCTTCCGGGAGCGGCTGTGCGCGCACAGCGATTCCTTGTACGCGAAAAACCGTGGCTTGCTGAATTCCCCGACCATCTCCGGCAATTCCGCGATGGCCGCCGCGAATTTTTCCGAATCCGCCGCGTGCAGGTAACCCTGCGGCGGCTGATGCATGCTGAACACGGGCTCGCGCCGCAGGTCGAGGACTAGATCGAATGGCGCCGACTGTTCAATGCCGCCCGGCGCCTGGAAAGTCGCCACAAACGAACCAAGGTAGCCGTCGAGCGATAACAACTGCGCCGCGACGATCTCCGCGCCCTCGAGTACGGGTGCGACATCGGGACTGGTCCACAGTACGGCAAGCGGCAGCTTGTCGGCGAGCGCCTCGACCGCCTGGCGGGCACGCGCCGAATCGGCAAGGATCAGCAGGTTGCCGGCGGAGACATAATCAACGCTGGCAACCGGCGCGAAAGCAGGCAACTCGGCCAGCGCCATCAACGCCGCCATCTTGGCATCAAGCGAAATTCGCGAGGATGCGCCTGCGTCGCCACCGGCGATCGACCAGCCGGATCGTTCAAGGGCGTTGGAGACAGATGCCTCACGGCCCGGACGGAGGGACTCCGTCCTGACGGGTTCATTGGCTGCGGCAACTTCCGCCACAGCATCCACTTCGCGTTGTTCGCGAATAATGGCCGGCTCCTCGAATCGTTATTTTAGTTGTGCCACTTCAGCGATCCGGCCGTTCCATTCCAGAACTGCTCCCGGTCCGCCGTGTTACAGAATGCATAGGCATGCACTAAAACACATAATGCGAAGCGTGTACATGACCGAGAACCACTATTTGGTTACGGACAG
>JBDTSU010000192.1:0-6777 GCA_039930965.1 Betaproteobacteria bacterium | reverse complement strand
AAAGAAAAACGCCGCGATCAGCGCAATGAGGATCAGGACGACGAAGGCTTTGCTCTTGTTCATGTGGCTCCCTGGGATATGGCGGATACGCGGCCGTTACTTAGCTGGATGCGCGTTTGCGTTTGGTTGGACTTGGTGCGATGTCATTGCGCTGCGCCTTCATCTCGGCCCCGCTGGTGAGGAATTCACCGCGCAGGTCGGCGGTCTGGCGAATGCCGATATCGTCGAAGTGCTCGTCGAGCCACTGCTTCGCCATCTCGCGTCCCCGATCGCGCAGGGCGGTCAGGAATCCCCACTCAGTGCAGAGCTTGCTGGCCGATGACAGGTCGGCCAGCGCCTTGTCTGCGCGCAGGGAATGTATCAGCACGTACTTCATCTGGTCGCGGTATTGCTCCTTCAGCCATCCTTCATCGAGCAGTTTCTGCACAAAGGCGACCGCGCGCAATTCCTTGATCAGCGAGGCATTGAAGGTAATCTCATTCACCCGGTCATCGATTTCATGCGGCGTGGTCGGCGTGCTGTCGCGCACGATCGGGTTGATGTGCACGATCAGCACGTCGCGCGTGTCGGTCTCGTAGAACAGCGGAAACAGCGCGGGGTTGCCCATGTACCCGCCATCCCAGTAACTCTGGCCGTCGATCTCCACCGCCTGGTAGAGAAACGGCAGGCAGGCCGAGGCCATTACCGCCTCGACGGTGACTTCCTTCGTGCCGAACACGCGTACGTTGCCGGTGCGCACGTTGGTCGCGGACAGGAACAGCTTGGTTTTTTTGCACGTGTTCAGCTCGGCAAAGTCCACCTGCTCGGCCAGCAGGTCGCGCAGCGGATTGAAGTTCACCGGGTTCAGCTGATAGGGGGAGAAGGTATTGGTCATGGCCTTGAACATCTGAAACGACAGGCTGTTGTCGTTGTTCCAGTGCCCCATGTGTCGCTCCCACGGCCACGCCCTTACGAACGAATAGCGCTGTCCGGCATCCGACACGGCCTTCCAGAAATTCTCGAGTGCGCGGCGCGCTCCGGGCGCGTCGCCGATATGCAAGCCGTAGGCGAGGACCACGGCATTCATCGAACCGGCACTGGTGCCGGAAATGCCGTCGAAGATCAGGCGCCCGTCTTCCAGCAGATAGTCGAGCACGCCCCAGGCGAAGGCGCCGTGCGCGCCGCCGCCCTGCAGCGCGAGGTTGATGGTCTTGCGCCTGGACTTGCCGGGTGCGGCGGGCTTGCGTGCGCGGGGGGCGGGGGATTTGCGGGGCATGCCGGATTCCAGACAGGGAAGATGAGCGAGCGCTTAAGGTATACCCGGTCGGCGATGACGGCAAGCGCGCCGGCCGACCGGGTTACGCGCAGACGGAGGGCGCGCGAACCAGGCCGAGGGCATGCGGCGCGGCATAGGCCGGGCCGCGACGGATGCGGTTGAAATACGCCTGGTGCGCGGGCGAACCCTCCGGCCAGTTGGCCAGGAATGCGCGCTCGAATTGCGCCGCGTCGTAGTGCACCGGCAGCGCATCGACATGCACACCGCCGAACACGTCACCGTATTGCGCGAGGCCGTCTCCCGCCGGATGAACCGACAGCCGGGTAATGAGGCCGTACTGCGTGTGGGAAAAATTCGGCATGCCGGCGGCGCCGTTGTTGATGACGAAATGCGGTCCGTCAGCGCCTGCGCGGTGACGCGTGAACTGCCGGAATGTCGGCAAGCAGGTGTGGCTGCACGCGAAGCCGGCGAGGCGGGCGCTTTCGCAGACCTGGTGCAGCCACTCGACGTTGGCCGGCTCATGCAGCGAATCGTGCGCGAACCGCCAGCCGGCGAGCGACTCGGCGTCGCCGTGGACGATGCCGATGCGCTGTCCGCCGACTTCCGCGACGGCCGTCATCGGCAGCGCGGAGACCGTGCTCGCCAGCGCCGGAAACTCAGCGGCGGTGCGGCGCAGCGCGCGCATGATCTGGTTGGAACGCTCGACATCGGCATCGTCGACGTATTCCGGGTACGCGCATCCGCAGCCGGCGTCGTCCGCGCCCGCGGCGAGTTCGGTTTCGACATTGCCGCGCAGCGCGATGTGCTTCAGCACTTCGCCATTAAGGGTTTCAAATGTGCCCGCATCGATATTGAACCAGTTGAAGTCGCCGTTGAATACCAGCAGCGGCGTTATCGGCTCGGCGGCGGCGAGTTCGAGGATTGCATTCAGCGCCGGCATGTTGCCGTAGAGGCCGCCGACCACGTAGATGGTTTCGGCGCCGAGATCGGCAGGGCGCTCAAAGGTCGAGGGCGGGTAGCGATAGGCAACCGGGCAGGATCGGCCGGGGGTCATGTTAGTTTGGGGAACTTCCAAAAAACCCTGTCGTACCGGCAAACACTAGCACTGGCGCGGCATTCAAGCCATTTTCGCCTGGAACACCGCGCCAGTGCTTGAGTTTGTCATTCGGCTGCGACCAACGCCCGTTCGACATCGCCATCCGCCTCCAGCGCGCCGCCACAGGACGACCCCTGCCCCGCCGTGCAGCCATAGCAGTGATCCTTGACCACGATGTGATTGCCCAGCAGGTCGGTCGCCATCAGTTCGCGCAAATGCGTCTTCAGGCGTCCGCCGTGCTGCAGCGGCAATCCGAGCATCTGGTTGAAATCGCAATCGTAGACATAGCCCAGGTAATCGACCGACAGCAGCGATCGGCACATCACGCTGTCGAGGTTATACGCCTGGAATGACGCCACCAGCAAATCCATATAGGGCTCGAACTGCCCCTTGGAAATCAGCGTCGAGCCGAAGCGCTGGATCGGCATGTTGGTGATGGTGAACAGGTGGTTGAAGACGATGCCGAAGTTTTCATGCAGCAGGCGATGGTAATCGGCCTCGAGCGCCTCCTGCGCGGGCGGCAGATTCGGGCCCTGCGGATTGAAGACGAGATTCAGGATCAGGCCGCTGCCGGGGCTGCCGTAGCCCAGCGCGTTGAGTTTCTTCAGCGCGGCTATCGATTTGTCGAACACGCCCTCGCCACGCTGCTTGTCGACGTTTTCCTGCGAGTAGCACGGCAGCGAGGCGCTGACCTCGACCTGTTGCGCGGCGAGAAACGCCGCCAAATCCTCGAATCCCGGTTCTTCAAGGATGGTGAGGTTGCAACGGTCGATGACGCGCACGCCCATCGCTCGTGCCGCCTGCACCAGTTCACGGAAATGCGCATTCAATTCGGGCGCTCCGCCGGTCAGGTCCAGCGTGGCGACGCGCGCCGCGCGCATATACGCGAGGACGTCGCCGATCGTCTCGTGCGACATCATTTCCTTGCGATCCGGGCTGGCGTTGACGTGGCAATGAAAGCACGCCTGGTTGCACTTGTAGCCGAGATTGACCTGCAGCGTCTCCAGCGCCTTGCGGCGGAGATGCGGAAAGCCGCGCGATTTCATCAGGTGCAGGGTTTGATGCATAAAGGGTTCCCGGAACGAATGACGTCGATGATAGTGGAATGAATTCCCTACGTCGAATCCAGACGGGCGGATTCAACCATCGCTTGCCGGGGATAGGTCGCGCCGCAGCGACAGGCCTTACAGTTTCCGGACGGCGGCAACCACCGCCTCCGCCGTGATGCCGAAGTGCTTGTACAACACCCCCGCCGGTGCCGATTCGCCAAAAGAATCGATGCCGACCACGGCGCCTTCCAGTCCCACGTATTTGCGCCAATAGTCGGTGACGCCGGCTTCCACGGCGACGCGCGGCACACCTTTGGGCAGCACCTCCGCACGGTACGCGGCATCCTGCCGGTCGAACACGAAGGTTGACGGCATCGACACCACGCGCACATGAATGCCCTCGGCCGCCAATTGTTTCTGCGCGTCGATGGCCAGCGGCACTTCGGTGCCGGTCGCGATAATGGCTGCCTTTAACGCGCCGCCTTCCTTCGACAGCACGTAGCCGCCGTGGGCCACGTTGGCCACCGTCTCCGCATCGCGTTTCTGGAATGCCGAATTCTGCCGCGAGAAAATCAGCGACGTCGGCCCATCCCTGCGTTCCAGCGCGTGACGCCAGGCGTGGGCGGCTTCGACGCTATCGCAGGGACGCCACACGTCCATGTTCGGAATCAGCCGCAGCGACGAGATGTGCTCGACCGATTGATGCGTGGGGCCATCTTCGCCGAGGCCGATGGAATCGTGGGTGAATACCGAGATATTGCGGATTTTCATCAGCGCCGCCATGCGCAGCGCGTTGCGCGAATAATCGCTGAAGGTGAGGAAGGTGCCGGTATAGGGAATGAAGCCACCGTGCAGGGCGATGCCGTTGGCGATGGCGGTCATGCCGAATTCGCGCACGCCGTAGTTGATGTAATTGCCGCCCGAGATCGGTGTGAGCGCGAGGGTGCCGCTCCAGTTGGTGAGATTGGAGCCGGTCAGGTCGGCGGAACCGCCGATGAATTCGGGCAGCACCGGCGCCAGCCCCTCGATGGCGATTTGCGAGGCCTTGCGGGTGGCGACGGTTTCGGCTTTGTCATTCACCTTCGCGACCAGTGCCTTCGCCGTTTCCGCGAATCCGGCCGGCAGTTCGCCGGCCATGCGCCGCTTAAATTCCGCCGCCAGCTCGGGAAACTGCCTTTCGTAGGCGGCAAAGGTAGTGCTCCATTGTGCTTCCAGTCCCGCGCCGCGTTGGGTGCAATCCCACGCTTGGTAGATTTCCTGCGGGATCTCAAAAGGCGCATGCGGCCAGCCAATGGCCAGGCGGGTGGCCGCGACCTCCTTTTCACCCAGCGCCGCGCCGTGCACCTTGTCAGACCCGGCCAGGTTTGGCGAGCCTTTGCCGATCACGGTCTTGCAGCAGATCAGGGTCGGCTTGTCGTGGACGGACTTCGCTTCCTGGATGGCGGCATCGATTTCTTCGCCATGGTGTCCATCCACGTTCGGGATCACGTGCCAGCCGTAGGCGGCGAAACGCATCGGCGTATTGTCGCGAAACCAGCCTTCCACCTTGCCGTCGATGGAAATACCGTTGTCGTCATAAAAGGCGATCAGCTTTCCCAGGCCGAGCGTGCCGGCCAGCGAACAGACTTCGTGCGAAATGCCTTCCATCAGGCAACCGTCGCCGAGGAACACATAGGTGTGGTGATCGACCAGGCAATGTCCCTTGCGGTTGAAGGTATAGCGCAGTTCGCGTTCGGCAAGCGCCATGCCCACGGCATTGGCGAGCCCCTGGCCGAGCGGCCCGGTGGTGGTCTCGACGCCCGGTGTCATGCCGACTTCCGGGTGGCCGGCGGTTTTGGAATGCAGCTGGCGGAAATTCTTCAGTTCCGACATCGGCAAATCGTAACCGGTGAGATGCAACAGCGCATACAGCAGCATCGAGCCGTGGCCATTGGAGAGCACGAAGCGATCGCGATCCGCCCAGTGCGGATTCTTCGGGTTGTGCCTCAGGTGATGCCGCCACAGCACCTCGGCGATGTCCGCCATGCCCATGGGCGCACCGGGGTGGCCGGAATTGGCTTTCTGGACGGCGTCCATGGCGAGGGCGCGGATGGCATTGGCGAGTTCGGTGCGGGTCGGTGCGGACAGGGGGGCGGTCATGGGAGCAGGGGCAGAGTAGGGAGAGTAGGAAGAATGGGGAGAAAAGGGGGAGAAAGGCGACACGGTGAGGGGAATGGCAATTATAATTTACGCTCTCGCGCCGGCACGCCTTTTCGCGGGGAAAACCAACAAAAAATCGTCCTGGTAATCGCCGGACGGATCACTTCGGTACAGCGTCGCCTTCGGCGTGGCCGGGGGAGTGTGCGCGAACCGTGATGTCAATCAAAGTTACCCTGGGAGTCGCGTCATGAAAGGCCTGCATGTCGTCGCGGATCTCTACAATTGCCCGCCCGGCGATTGCCTGGTTTCCGCCAGTGCGTTGCGCGGCCTGTGCCTGCAAGCCTGTGAATCCGCCCGGCTCACCGTGTTGGGCGAGCATTTCTATCAGTTTGACGGTGTCGATGCCCTGCAGGCCGGTGGCGCCACCGGCGCCGTGGTGCTGGCTGAATCGCATCTCGCGGTGCACACCTGGCCGGAACGAAACCAGGTGTCGCTCGATGTCTACGTCTGCAACGTCACCGCCGACAACAGCCTGAAAGCGGAAAAACTCTATCAACTGATGATCGACGCCCTGAAGCCGGCGGACATTGTCGTTGAGCGTATCTGGCGCGGCAGGGAACTTCCGGTTGCCGCGATCGCCGCCTGAGCCTCATGCGACTGCTGGAGACACTCACCGCCTCGTCCGGCGCCTACTTTGACGGCACGCTGATCGATTCCCTGCGCACCGCGTATCAACTGATCGAGGTGTTCGACACGCCCGACCTGGGCAAGCTGATGCGCATCGACGGCGCCAACATGACCAGCGAGCGCGACGAGTTCTTCTATCACGAGAACCTGGTGCACCCGGCGGCCATTGCCCACCCGGCGCCGCGGCGGGTCCTGATCGTCGGCGGGGGAGACGGCGGATCGGCCGAGGAAATCCTCAAGCATCCGAGCGTGGATCGGGTGGTGATCGCCGAACTGGATGCCGGCGTGATCGACATCGCGCGAAGGCATTTTCAATCGGTGCAGCGCGGCGCGCTCGACGATGCGCGCGTGGAGATTCGCCTCGGCGACGGCCTGGCGACGGTGCGCGCATCCGGCCGGGAGTGGGACCTGCTGTATCTCGACCTGACGGACCCGGTCGGCGCGGCGGCGGCGCTGTACACGCCCGCGTTTTATGCCGACTGCCGGCGCACGCTGAACGCAGGCGGCGCGCTGGTGATGCACATCGGTTCGCCGTTCGCGCATGCCGCGCG
>JBDTSU010000191.1:0-6802 GCA_039930965.1 Betaproteobacteria bacterium | reverse complement strand
CTCGGCACGCCCGCCAACAAGGCGTACTTTCGCGAGCTTTCCGCAGATGCGAATATCCGCGCGACCATGGCCAACGCGCTGGCCGGCGAGCCGATTCCCAACATCCCCGAGATGGGCCGCTTCTTTCCGGCGATGGATGCGGCGCTCGAGGCCATCACCAATGGCCGCCAGGCGCCGCGCGACGCCCTCGACGGCGCGGCCGCGCGCATGCAGGTGAAATGAGATGACGCCGGGCCGCCCCACACCCGCCGGCTGGCTCAAGTGGCCGGTGATCGCCCTCGCCACGCTGGCGCTGCTCTGGCTGGTGTTCGGCCTGTATGGAGCCGGTCAGGCGGCGTGGGCCGTGGTGGTGCTGGCATTCGGTGGCATTGCCATTTATGTCTATGCGTCGGCCCGCACCCTCGCCTGGCGCTACCTGTTTCCCGGTGTGGCCGGCATGCTCGTGTTCGTCGCCTTTCCGCTGCTGTACACGATGCAGATCGGCTTCACCAATTATTCGGCGAGCAACTTGCTGAGCCTCGAGCGGGCGCGCGCCTACCTGCTCGACCAGCCGACGGTCGACGAGGAGCATGCGCGCGACTTTACGCTGCATGCCGACGGCAGCGACCTGCGTATCCTGCTGACGCCGCCGGACGGCGCCGCGGACGGCGCGCGTTACCTGTCGCCGCCGCTGAAACTCGATCGCAAGGCCGCGTCCGGCACGCCGCTGGCGATGCAACCGGTCGGCGCGGACGCGCCGCCCCTGGGCGAGGCGCTGCCGCTGCGCGAAGTGCTCCACCATCGCGACGCGTTGATGATACTGACGCTTCAATTGCCGGCGGGCCCGCTGCTCAGCTATGCGGGGCTGCGCGAGTTCGGACCGATCGAGCCGCTGTGGGAAGCCGCTGCCGACGGCGCGCTCACGCAGCGGGCGACCGGCCTGGTCTACCGGCCCAACCACGAGTCGGGGTTCTTCGAGACCGCGCAAGGCGAACGCATGCAACCCGGCTTCAAGGTCGGCGTCGGCTTCACCAACTACACGCGCATGCTTCTCGACCCCGACTTCCGCGGACCCTTTGTATCGATCTTCATCTGGACCGTCACCTTCGCGGGACTGACGGTGCTGTTCTCCACCGCTCTCGGCATGACGCTGGCGGTGGTGCTGAACTGGGAGGCCCTGCGCTACCGGACGCTGTACCGCACCCTGCTGTTCCTGCCGTATGCCGTGCCGGGTTTCATTTCGATACTGATTTTCAAGGGCCTGTTCAACCAGAACTTCGGTGAGATCAACGCGATCCTCAATGCCGTGTTCGGCATTCGCCCGGCGTGGTTCGCCGACCCGCTGCTGGCCAAGGTGATGATCCTCATCGTCAACACCTGGCTGGGCTACCCCTACATCATGGTGCTGTGCACCGGCCTCATCAAGGCGATCCCGGCCGACCTGTACGAGGCGTCCGCCATCGCCGGCGCGAAGCCGCTCACCAACTTCTTCCGCATCACGGCGCCGCTGATCGCAAGGCCGCTGACGCCGCTGCTGATCTCAGCCTTTGCGTTCAACTTCAACAACTTCGTGCTGATCTCGCTGCTCACCGACGGACGCCCGGATTACCTGAACACCAAGTTGCCGGCCGGCACCAACGATATCCTGGTGAGCTACACCTACCGCATCGCCTTCACCGACGCCGGCACCAATTACGGACTGGCCGCGGCGATCTCCACCCTGATCTTTTTCATGGTGGCGCTGATGTCGCTCGCCAATTTGAAGCTGGCGCAGGTTAACGGGAAGAAAGGGTAGCGCGATGGCCATCGTCACCGGAAAAAGCCAGCGCTGGCGCATCTGGGCCGCGCACGCCGGGCTGTGCCTGCTGATCGCCATCACGCTGTTCCCGCTGCTGGCGGTGATTTCGATTTCGCTGCGTCCCGGCAATTTCTCGACCGGCGCGCTGATCCCGAGCGAGATCAGCCTTGAGCACTGGAAGCTCGCCCTCGGCATCGGCTACACGCTGCCCGACGGCACGCGGGTGGAACCGCCGTTTCCGGTACTGCTGTGGCTGTGGAACTCGATCAAGGTCGCGACCATCTCGGCGCTCTTGATCGTGGCCATTTCCACAACCGCCGCCTATGCCTTCGCGCGCATGAAATTCGCCCACAAGACCACCATCCTCAACAGCATGCTGCTGCTGCAGATGTTCCCGGTGGCGGTGGCGCTGGTGGCCATCTACGCGATCTTCGAAGGTGTCGGCGCGTATATCCCCTGGCTCGGCATCGAAACCCACGCCGGCCTGATCGTGGCCTACCTGGGCGGCGTGGCCATGCACATCTGGACCATCAAGGGCTACTTCGAGACCATCCCGACCGAGATTGAAGAAAATGCCAAGGTCGACGGCGCCACCCACTGGCAGGCCTTCCGCCACGTGCTGCTGCCGATGGCGGTGCCGATCCTGATGGTGGTGTTCGTGCTCGCCTTCATCGGCACCATCATTGAATACCCGGTGGCCTCGATCCTGCTGCGCGAAGAACCCAATCTCACCCTCGCGGTGGGATCAAAATTCTACCTCTACGATCAGAAGTTCCTGTGGGGCGATTTCGCCGCCGCGGCGGTGCTGTCGGGACTGCCCATCACGCTGGTGTTTCTGGCGGCGCAACGCTGGATCGTCTCGGGACTGACCGCCGGAGGAGTCAAAGGTTGAAGCAGGTTATCGTCACCCTCACCGCCGCGCTCGCCGCCACCTTGACGACCGCCGCCCAGGCCCAGTCTCACGCGCCCAACGCCAACCGCTTCGACCGCGAACTCGCCGGCATGTTTGAAGCGCGCGAGAAGGACTGGCGCAACGGCGCCATCGTCTATCAGGTGCTGGTCGATCGCTTTGCGCCACCGGCCCATCTCGATGCCAAGCGGCACCTCTATCCGGCGCCGAAAATCCTGCGCAAGTGGGAGGAGCTGCCGACGCGCGGCACTTACCTTCCCGACGCCAAGGTCTGGAGCCATGAAATCGATTTCTGGGGCGGCGACCTGCAGAGCATGGCGGCGCGTCTCGGCCACGTGCAGGATCTCGGCGCCGATGTCCTCTACCTGAATCCGATCCACCTCGCCTATACCAATCACAAGTACGATGCGCTCGACTACCAGCAGGTTTCGCCCGAATTCGGCACCCGCGCCGACCTGCAGCGCCTCGCGCAGGACGTCCATCAGCGCGGCATGAAACTGGTGCTCGACGGCGTGTTCAACCATATGGGACGCAACTCGCCGTTATTCAGGCAGGCGGAGGCCGATCCGAACAGCCCGGTGCGCGACTGGTTCATCTTCGGCCGCGAATATCCGGGTGGCGCGCGTTCCTGGTGGCTGGCCGAAAACCTGCCCGAGCTCAACCTCGAGAACCCGCGCGTGCGCGACCACATTTATGCCGGGCCGGATTCGGTGGTGCGCAACTATCTGCGCGACGGCATCGACGGCTGGCGGCTCGATGTGGCCGTCGATATCGGCTTCAATTATCTGGATGAACTCACCCGCGCCGCGCACCGGGAGAAGCCCGGTTCGCTGGTGGTCGGCGAAATTGCCAATTATCCGAAGGAGTGGTTCCCGGCGGTCGACGCGGTGATGCATTTCACGCTGCGCCACATCATGCTGCGCCTGGCCGACGGGCGCATCAGCCCGCGCCAGGGCGCAGCGATGCTCGAGCGCATGATGCGCGAGGCTGATTTCGAGCACTTGCTGAAATCGTGGGTCTACCTCGACAACCACGACACCGAGCGGCTCGCCAGCGCGCTGCCCAACGAGGCGCAGCGCCGCCTCGCGCAGGTGCTGCAGTTCACGCTGCCAGGTTCACCCAACCTCTATTACGGCGGTGAGGTCGGCATGGCGGGCGGTGACGATCCCGCCATGCGCGCGCCGATGCGCTGGGACCTGGTGACGGCCGATAACCCGACGCTGCAGTGGACCAAACAGCTAATCGCGTTGCGCAAGCAGCAGCGCGCCTTGCGGGTCGGGAATTTCCGCCTTGTCACGACCGATCGCCTGCTGGGCTTCGAACGCTATACCGACCGGGTGCGCGATACCGTGATCGTGCTGGTCAACCCCGGCCCGGCCGACGTCACCGAGACCGTGCTGGTGGCGAACTCCAAGCTGATGAACCCGTTCAGGTTGAATGACCTGCTACCGACAACCGCCCCCGCGGTCAGCATGATGAGCTCGATGCTGCAGGTTACCGTACCGGCGGGCTCATTCCGCGTATTGGTGCCCGAGGTGGCGCCGCCCGGCGGCTACACGTCATACAAGCGGGTGCAATGAGGCGCGTCATTTTCACTGCGGCACTGTTCGCGGCGGCTGGTGTCGCCGGCGCCGAAGCGCCCGCGTGCCGGCCCGATCCCCTGGGCGGCCGCGCACTGTACCTGCGTGGGACCTTCAACGGCTGGAGCGCCGACGATGCCCAGCGGTTCGGCTATTTCTGCAATCGCCACGAGCTGGTCACGCGGCTCAGTGGCGCACAGACCTTCAAGGTGGCGGACGACGAGTGGTCGGGCGATGCCGATTTCGGCGCCGAGGCCGCCAGGCCCGGCCAGCCGTGGAAACTGATCCCGAAAGGGCCGGGCATTCAATATTCATTTCAGGGCATGCACAGGATCGTCTTAAACATGTCAAACCCCGCCAGTCCCACGCTCAGCATCGCCAACTGCCCGGCCGCGCCGCTCGGCGAAACCAGCCTGTTCCTGCGCGGCACCATGAACAACTGGGCCGCGCTCGATGACTATGCCTTCACCTATCGTTGTGACGCCTATTACCTCAACGTGACGCTGCAGGGCCGCCACGAATTCAAGATCGCCGATGCCGCGTGGGGCACCGGCCACACGCTGGGCAGCGCGGGGGGGGCTACCGCGACGGCGCAGTTGAACCAGGCGCTGCCGATGGCGACCGCCGCCACCACGGGCGGCGCGGGCAACCTGCAATTTGATTTTGGCGGCGAACAGACGCTGCGCGTCGCCTTTGCCGGCGGCCACCCGGCCCTCTCCATCGGCGCAAGATCGTTCGTCGATCCCAGCCAACAGGCCGTCGCCGATCCGCTCGCGCTGAGTGTGCAATTCGACTCGCGCCGGCTGGCCGACAAGGCGCCATTTGGCGCGGTCGCGGCGGGCACGACCGTGAACTTCGCGCTGACCGCGCTACCCGACATCAAGAGCATCGCATTGGTAGTCGAAAGGCGCCGGCTCGAGGGCAACCAGGATCTGCTGGAATATACGGAGCTTGCCCGCGTGCCGATGACGCGCACCCGCGAAGGCGATCGCGAGCGGTGGCGCGGCCGGTACACGTTCACGGAGGCGAGCGTCTACGGCTACTACTTTGACGTGCGAGTCGGCGATAAATCCTTCGTTTACCAGAACAATGCGCAATCGGTGTTCTGGACGCGTGAAAAGGGCTCAAACGGTACCGGCCTGGTGGCGGACATGCCCGCGGCCCGAAAACAAATCCGGCGTTTTCGACACACCGTCCATGCGCGCGATTTCACGGTTCCCGCCTGGGCACGCGACGCCGTCTATTACTACATTTTTCCTGACCGCTTTCGTAACGGCGACGCGCGCAACGATCACCGCCCCGGCATCGACACCTACCAGGACAAGGGCGTGGAGTTTCACGGCAACTGGCTGGACAAGCCCTGGAAACCCGGCACCGGCGACGGATCGGATGGCGTCTTCAACAACGATTTCTTCGGCGGCGACATTGCCGGCATCATCGAAAAACTCGATTACATCGCCGAACTCGGCGCCAACACGCTCTACATCACACCGCTGTTTCAGGCGGCGAGCAATCACAAGTACGACACCGCCGATTTCAAGACGATCGATGCGCATTTCGGCACCAACGCGGATTTTTCCCGGTTGACGGCCGAGGCGCGCAAACGCGGCATCCGCGTGATTCCCGATACCTCGCTCAATCACGTCGGCAGCGACTCGATCTACTTCGACCGTTTCGCCAAGTACCGGAGCAAGGGCGCGTTCGAAGGCGCCCAGGTGCGGCGCGATTCGCCTTACGCAAGCTGGTTCACGTTTGACGAGTCCCAGGCCGATCCGAACAAGCAGTACCGGGGCTGGGTGAACGTGCTGGATTTGCCCGAATTGAACAAGGCCTCGCCCGCGTACCGCGAGTTCGCCTTCGCTGCGCCGGATTCAGTGATGAAGACCTGGCTCGATCGCGGTGCCGCCGGCTGGCGCATGGACGTGGCACCGTGGGTGCCGGATGATTTCTGGCGCGAGTGGCGCACCGCCATCAAGCAGCACCAGCCGGACGCGCTGACGATCGCGGAGACCTGGTTCGATGCGTCGAAGTTCTTTCTCGGCGACACGTTCGATTCGACCATGAACTACATCTTTCGCAATACCGTGCTCGAGTACGCGGCCGGCGGCAAGGCGCGGCCGCTATATGCCAATCTCGAGTTGATCCGCGAAGTCTATCCGCCGCAGGCACTGTATGCCCTGATGAACCTGCTGTCGTCGCACGACGTGGCGCGATCGCTGCATGTCTTCGGCTATGACGGCGACGCCGCCGAGGCCGAAAAAATCCGCCTCGCCAAACAACGCCTGCGCCTCGCGGTATTCTTCCAGATGATCTTTCCCGGCGCACCGGCGGTGTACTACGGCGATGAAGTCGGCGTGACCGGCGGCGACGATCCCTTCAACCGCGCCACCTACCCGTGGCCTGACAAAGGCGGCAAGCCCGACCTGGCGCTACTCGCCGATTTCCGCGCGTTGATCGCGATGCGCCGGCAGCATTCGATCCTGCGCCACGACACGCTGGATGCGCCGGCGCATATCGATGACCACGTGATCGTGC
>JBDTSU010000190.1:0-6811 GCA_039930965.1 Betaproteobacteria bacterium | reverse complement strand
CCGCAGGTCGGTCGTATCACCGTCAGTATCGGCTACGTGCGCATCCGGCTCGACGACCAGCCCACGATAATCCTTGAACGCGCCGACGCGGCGCTCTATTGGGTCAAGGAACAGGGCCGCAATCAGGTGGCCAACTACGATTCGCTGATCGCCGGCGGCCTGTTGACGCCGAAGGAAAAGATATCGGACGTGGAGTTCTTCTGAGCGGCCGGCATGTCTTGCCAGTGAACCGTGCGGAGCCAAACATGACCAGGGAAATAATTCACACCGGCGAGGCCATGCCTTCCTTCGCCGGCTACAGCCAGGCCGTCAAGGCCGCCGGACTGGTATTTGTTTCCGGGCAGGGACCGTTCGATCCCGCCGGTAACCTTGTGGGCGAAACGATCCAGGCGCAGACACGCCAGTGTCTGATCAATGTAAAAGCGATATTGACCGCCGCCGGCAGCACGATTGAGAAAATTGTCAGCGCCACCATCATCCTTGCTGAAGAAGACGACTTCGCCGGCATGAACGAGGAATGGGGAAAGTGGTTTACGCGGGACCCGCCGGCACGGCAAGGCGCGAAACTGCCGGTGCGGCCCAAAAACATGAAAATCTCGATCGCGGTTATCGCCGAAGCCTGAGTTTTCCCGGCGCATGAGGGGAGCGGATCGACGGTTCTTCCCGCGCCCTCAGGGCCTCACGCAGGTGTTGGCATCCACAGGTCCTGCCACAGCCTGCCGGGCGATTAAACTTGCCGCGAGCCTACCCGTGGGCAAGAATGTCGGCATGACCGCAACCATTCCCGCCGCCACCGTGGCGCTGCGCACCCCGCTGTTTCGCGGCGCGCGGCGGCTGCGTATCGCTCTCATCGGCATGCCGAATGCCGGCAAGAGCACGCTTTTCAACGCGGTGGCGAGCACCGCGCCGGTCACCGGCAAACTGGCCGGCACCCAGCGCATCTATGGTGAGTGCACCGTGCAGATCGGGCTCGATGAAGCGAGTGTGATCGACCTGCCGAGCATCCCGTCGTTGCCCGATCTCGCGGAGGAGGATGTGGCCGCGCTCAAATACCTGCTGTGGGGCGATGACCGGCCACCCGTGTCGCTGCACGAGGCCGGCGAGCCGCCCGCGCCGTTTGCGCCGCCCGACGTGCTGATCCAGGTGGCCGATGCCACGCGCCTCGAGCGCGATCTGCTGCTCACGCTGGAACTGAGCAAGCTGGGACGGCCAATGGTGTTGGCTCTGAACATGACCGACCAGGCTCGCGAGAAGGGCCTGCACATCAATGTCAGGGCACTGAGCGCGTTGCTGGGCATGCCGGTTGTCTCGACCGTGGCCATCATGGGCCATGGCATCGCTGCCCTGTTCGCCGCGGCGGTCGAGGCCCGGCGCGATGCGCTGCTGCCGTTGGCGCAGTTGCCGGGAAAACACATCCTAAGCAGTCTCGAGCCGTTGGCGCAAGCGCTGGCACGGCCGGAAATCGCGGAAGCGTTCCGCGTGCCGCATGCGTTTCTGCTCGCGCAGTTCGCGGCAGGCAACCGCTACTTCGAGGACGAACTGGAACATCATTTTCCGGCGCTGCTGCCGGAGCTGCGGCAACTGCGCGCCGCCGCGTCGCAGTCGCTGCCGCGCCCGCTGTCCGAGGAATTGCATGCCGACCGGCACCACCGCGCCGCCATGCTGTTTGAAAGCGGCACGCGCATCGGCGCCCCGCACGAACGCCATGGCTGGCGCTACTGGCTGGACGAGCTGTTCCTGCATCCGCAATGGGGCCTGGCCGGTTCGCTGCTGGTGTTCGCGGCGGTACTGTTCGTGGTGTTCGCGGTCAGCGGCTGGCTGGACCAGATGACCACGGCACGGCTGGCCGACGCGGTTGCCGGCTGGCAGCCGGATTCCACCGGTGGTGTCGTCGCCCGTGCCGTGGTCGACGGCCTGATCGGGCTGACCGGTATCGTCGTGCCCTACATGATTCCGCTGGTGCTGCTGCTGGTGGCGCTGGAAGAGGCCGGCATCATGCAGCGCATCGCCTTCGTGGTTGACCGCGGCTTTCATCATATCGGCCTGCACGGCGGCGTGGCGGTAACGTTCCTCACCGGCCTGGGCTGCAATGTCCCGGCCATATCCAGCGTGGCGAAGGCCACCAGCGGTCGCGAGCGGGTCATCGCCTCGATGCTGATCACCTTTGTGCCGTGTTCGGCGCGCTCGGCCATCATTCTCGCGCTGGCCGGAAAATATCTCGGCGCGTCCGGTGTTTTTGCCATCTTTGCGCTGACCATCGTGCTGATCGCCGTCATGGGGCGCATTCTCGCGCGCCACCACCGCGACCTCGGCCCCGGGCAGATCCAGGAAATCCCTTCCTATGCCTGGCCGCGTCTGCGCACGCTGCTCAGCGAAACCTGGGAACGCACCCGCGATGTGCTCACCATCGTCGCGCCGCTGCTGGTCGGCGGCAGCGTGGTGCTGGCATTGCTCAACCACATCGGCGCGGACCGCGTCATCAATACCCTGCTCACGCCGGTCACCGCGTGGTGGCTGGGACTGCCGGTGGTGCTGGGCGTGCCGATCCTGTTCGGTGTGCTGCGCAAGGAACTGTCGCTGCTGATGATCTACCAGGCGCTGGGCACATTCGACGTCGGCAATGTACTCGACTGGGTGCAGATCATGACGCTGCTGCTGTTCCTGACTTTCTACATCCCCTGCATCTCCACGTTTGCGGTCATGAACAAGACGCTCGGCCGCCGCGATGCGCTGTTCTCGGTGGTGCTGTCGGTCAGCGTCGCGCTGGTGGTCAGCGGCGCGGTGCGCGTGTTTCTGGAAGGGGTGCAGTGGTTTGCGGCGAGGTGATGCACGCGCGACAAGATGCGCCGGCCACAACGAGGCTTTCGTTCAGTACTCACGCGCCGGTTTGTACGAAATGGCCGGACGTTGATCCACCACAAATGTGCGCCGCGCGCGAGGGGCAAAGTCAATCTGCGCCTGTCGCACAAGTACTCCAACCGGGGACCGCTGAATGGGGAATTCTCGAAACCTCAACTCCGTTCGCCCTGAGGTATCGAAGGGCCTGGCGGGCTGTAATGAATCAATGCCTTGGCTCACAGGTGCTTCGATACGCGCAGCGTACCCTGTCCTGAGGATTTCGAAGGATCAGCACGAACGGAAGTAAATTGATGTTCCCAATAGAAAACTCAAGCACTGGAGCGGCGTTTGAGGCAGAAATGGCTGGAAAGGCGCGCCAATGCTTGAGTTAGCCGGCAGAAATCACTCAGATTCCCGTCGAAAGGCTGCAATAACGAATCGCTGAAGAAGATGAATTTGCCCCGCAGGAGAAGTTATTGAATCCCGCTTATCACAGAGACTGACGCTACATGCCCGACCTGATCATCGCACGCGTCTACCGCCGCTTCGTCGGCCCGGCCATCGCCCTGGTCGTCACGCTGGTGGCCGGTACGATTGGCTATTTGGTGATCGGTGGCGCCGGCACCAGCGTGGTCGATGCGCTGTACATGACGTTCATCACCATCGCCACTATCGGCTACGGCGAGATTATCGACATGAGCGCCAAGCCGGGCGCGCGTATTTTCACGATGCTGATTGCCTTTGCCGGCATCGGGGTCACCACCTACATCTTTTCAACCGTCACGGCGTTCATCGTCGCCGGTGAAATGAACCAGGTGCTACGGAGGCGCAAAATGCTGAAACGCATCTCACAACTATCGGGGCATTACATTGTCTGCGGCGCGGGTCGAGTCGGCGCCAATGTCGCGCATGAACTCGACAAGACCGAACGGCCCTACGTGGTCCTGGATATTGACCCCGCGCAGGTTGCCGCACATGCCGAGCGGCATCCGGACGCCCTGTACGTCCTCGGCGATGGCACCGAGGATGAATTACTGGAGCAAGTGGGGGTGCGCCGCGCGGCCGGCGTGTTTGCCGTGACCGGGGACGACAGCCGCAATCTGGTCATCACGCTGTCGTCCAAGCAATTGAATCCGGCGTGCCGCGTGGTGGCGCGATGCCACGAGCTGAACTATTTCTCCAAGATGGAACGGGTGGGAGCGGACGCCATCGTCTCGCCGGATTTCACCGGCGGCATGCGCATCGTCTCCAGCATGGTGCGCCCGCAGGTGGTGTCGTTCCTGGACGAAATGCTGCGTTCGGACGATAACGTGCGGGTGGAGCAGGTCATGGTCGGGGCGGGCGCGCCGGCCGGCATCGAATCCTATGCACCGTCGAGCCAAGATTACATCGTGCTCGCCGTCAGGACCGGCGGCCGCGACACGATCTTCAATCCACCGTCCGATCATGTTGTGCGGCAGGGTGATGTCATCGTCGTGATGGCGACGCCGGCGGGGCGGCAGGCGCTGGAGAAACGTGCGGGGTGAGCCGGCCGCAAGTCCTGTTGTTGGCCACTCTGGCGCGCGATTCTAATTCACGGATTGATATCTTTCCCCACCCGTCCGGGTAGGAAATAGCGCTGGTGAAAAATAAATAGTCCGGCAACCCCTGCGGTTAACATTTTTCGCTACATTGGCACCACAAAAAAGTTGCCGCGCTGTGTTTTCGCGCATCCAAATTGAAAATAAAAAGGGAGTTGCAATGCGATGCCACGCTTTCTTGTTGGCGTATTTTCGTGGTCTTGTTCATCCGGCGCTGAGCGTCCAGGCAGATTCGAAGGTGAGCCGGCCGCTCCGACGTATTGGCGGGCAAAGCCTGTTGATGTTTGCGGCGCTGATCGCCGCACCAGCGGCATACGCCCAAGCGCCGCTCGTCAACCCGAGCTTTGAGTCACCGCTATTGCTTGAAGGGCAGACGCTCAATCCGCTGCCGTCCAGTTCCGGGTGGCAGGTTCGCGGCGCGGTCGCGCTGGTGAATGGCGGCATTCAATCCACCAGCACACCATTCCGAATCGAAGCGCCGATGGGCCGGCAGTGGATCAGCATGCGCCCCGGAAATTCCATATCGCAGACGCTTACCCTTTCACCGGGAACGTACTACCTCACCGGGCAGGCGATGCAGGTGCCTGGCTATTCGACGGCCGCACCGCTGCGCGTCAAATTGGGTACGACCGTCGTTGCAACGCAGTCGCCCGGCGCGAGCATTGCAAAGCTGACGTTCGCCTCCATCACAATCGCTGCGACGGGTAGCTATCAACTGACCATCGATGTACCCGAGCCTGCTTCCGGTACGCCGGTGCCGGCGGGTGTTTACCTTGATGACATTGTGCTGAATGTGCAAGGCACCAACAGCAAGCCATCGGTCGCGGTCGCCTATCCGCAGCCGGGCCAGGCGTTTTCGGGCGGCTCATCGGTAGCCCTTCAGGCGGCAGCTGTGGACCCGGATGGCACAATCGCCAAGGTGGAGTTCTACGATGGCGCGACATTGCTTGGAACGGTGTTCTCGGCGCCGTGGACATATTCGCTGGCAACCAACACGAGCGCAACGCGCAATATCACGGCAAAAGCCTTCGACAACGCCGGCGCCACCAACATTTCTGAGGCAACCCAGTTTTCGCATAACACCGGCGGCGGCTTCCCGTACATCATCAACAGCACGTTTGAGAGCCCAATTCTGTCGCCTGGGAGTGGCATAGACGCCTACGGCTACTACGTGAGTGGTTGGAACGCATCCAGCGCCGTACTCGCCACGGCCGGCTATGTCGCCGATACCTACTACCCTTTTACGCAGGCACTGCAAGGCCGCCAGTCGATGCTGTTCACGATGTCATACGGTGGTGGCTCGGCGTACCAGACGATTAGCCTGCCGGCGGGCAACTATGGCCTGAGCTTGCGGGCAAGTGTTGGCTACTATCAGGAGTTACGGGTTCAAGTACCCGGTGCACTGGCGACCATATCAAGTTCCACGACAGGCAATAGCGGAAAGTTCTACGTGCCGTTCAGTCACACCGGTGGCGGTGCCAGCTTTGACCTGCAGGCCTTGCGTCCGTATTCCAACTCCGCGTACTCACCCATTGTCGTGGATGACATCATCATCGGCCCGGCAGGTCCGCCAACCGTCTCCATGCGACTGCCCGTGTCGGGGCAATCGTTCTCGGCGCCCGCCGCCATCCCTTTGCAGGCTAAAGTCGATGTGTATGACCGCGACATTGCCAAAGTCGAGTATTTCGAAGATGCCATCCTGATTGGCCGCGTGACCGCGGCGCCGTACCTGTTCGATTGGCTGAATGTTCGCGCGGGGACACACGCCATCACGGCGAAAGTGACCGACAGCCTGGGGAATGTGACGACCTCTTCGCCGATCAGCATCACCGTCACCGCCGGGCCGCAATATCCCGCGTTCTTCAACGCCGGTTTTGAGCGTACGAATTCGGTGGGCTCCTTCTCGAGCCCGATGGGTTGGTATTCAGCCCCCGGTGCGGCGGCATATTCTGCCGGCAACGGTTCGAGTTGGATCAACGGTGCGCCCGCGGCGCCCGAAGGCATCGCGGTCGCATTCTTCAACGGGTTTGCGGCGATGTCGCAGGATGTCGATATGCCGGCCGGTGGCACGTACAAGATTACGTTCAAAGCGGCTCAACAAGCGGCCGGTGGATACGTAAACGTACGGGTTCGGGTCAATGGCGCGGATGTGGGCCTTTTCACGCCGGGGGCAAGCTTTGCCAGCTACACCACGAACGCGTTTACCATCGGGGCGGCCGGTTTGAAGACGGTGCGGTTCGAAGGTGCGTCGCCCGGCAATTCGGGTTACGTCCTGCTTGATGATTTATCCCTCGTCGCGTTCACGCCGACGGGCAGTGAAGTACCAGTGCCCAATGATCCGCCGGCCTCGCTCAGCGCGACGAGCCTGACGTTTGCCGCACAGCCGTTTGGGA
>JBDTSU010000189.1:0-6839 GCA_039930965.1 Betaproteobacteria bacterium | reverse complement strand
CTTGTGGCGCCAGCGGGCGATACGGCCGTCGAGCACATCGAAAACACCCGCGGCAAATACCAGCCCGCAGGCAAAGTAGACATGGCGGATGGCGTCGGTCTGCAGGTAGGTCATCATCGAAAACAACGCACCGGTGCCGCAAATGGCGTTCGCCAGTGTGAACCAGTCGGCGAGCTGGAATTCGCGGATCATCGAAAACGGTTTGGCCGGGGCGGGCGTCGTCATGGCAGGCGGTTGTCCGAAAGAAAGCGTCAGCTTGACAGGGTAGCACCTCAGACTGCTGCTGCCGGGTAGGACAAACCCCCAACACGTTGCCCGCCTTCGGCGTCAACCGCCGCCACGGTCGCCTCAGGCTTTGTCGGGCGCACGCAAATAGATCACGTGATACACCAGCCCCACCAGCACGCTGCCGCCGAGGATATTTCCCAGGATCACCGGCAACATGTTGGCGACGAAACCCGACCAGGTGATGGCGGCACCCGTCCCTGCGCCATCGAAGGCCTGCAGCAGCATCGCCAGCGGAATGAGGTACATATTGGCCACGCTGTGCTCGAAGCCCGCCGCCACGAATGCCGAAATGGGAAAAATGATGGCCACCACCTTGTCGACCACGCTGCGCCCCGCGAGCGACATCCACACCGCCATGCACACCAGCACATTGCAGAGCATGCCCTTGAAGAGCGCGGTCCAGAACGGCAAGGCGACCTTGGCGGCCGCGATCGAGAGGTATTCGCGCGCGATGGCGCCGTTGTTCATCTCGGTATGCCCCGACAGGTAAACCAGCAGCGCCAGGCCGGCCGCGCCGATGAAGTTGCCGATGCAGACAATGGCCCAGTTGCGCAGCAACTCGCGCGTGGAAATCCTGCCGTCGGCCCAGGCCATCGCCAGCAGGTTATTGCCGGTGAACAACTCCGCGCCGGCAACCACCACCAGTATCAGCCCCAGCGAAAAGACCACGCCACCGAGTACTTGCCGCGCGGCGAATCCCAGCGTGGGATCGGACCGGACCAGCACAAAAAACAGGGCGCCGAGACCGATAAACGCGCCGGCCAGCACGCTCAGCATCAGCATCGACAACAGCGGCAGGCGCGCCTTGGCGACACCGATGGTCTCGACACGAGCGGCAATTTCCTTGGAGGAGTACGCGTCAAAATCAAATATCTGGGGCATGGTATCCCGCCATCAAATGGAGAATCTTCCACGGCCGCGCCGGCACGCCGGCCGCACGCACACTAAGCATGCTGGCCGCCGACTTGGCCAAGCGGCCCGGCATGACCGGCGGCGACACCGGGTTCGGTCGTCAGCGCATGGGCGAGGTGCAGCTCGCGCAGCATGGCGAGCTTCTTGGTCTGGTGCGCCTGCATGCGCCGCAAAATATCGTCCAGCACCCGCACCGCGCTCAGTACATGCGGCCCCTTGTTGAGCATCACGCACTCGGCGCGATGGCCCATCGCCGCATCGGTGATCTCGGCGCGCGAGGCCATCCCTTCCTTTGCCAGCGATTCCAGCACCTGCGTTGCCCAGATGACCGGGACATGCGCGGCTTCACAGATCCACAGGATTTCTTCCTGGACTTCCGCCAGCCGCTCGAAGCCGCATTCCACCGCCAGGTCGCCACGCGCGATCATCACGCCGCAACACGGCGAGCGCATGGCCGTCAGCAGCATATCCGGGAGGTTTTCAAAGCCGCGCTGTGTCTCGATCTTCAGGACGATCGCCGGCGGATGTTGAGTGAGGCGGGCAAGGTGCTGCTGCAGCTGTTCCACGTCGCCGGCGCTGTTGGCAAAGGATAGTTCGACCACATCGGCATGCTGCGCCACGAAGGCCAGGTCGTCGAGGTCCTTGGCGGTCAGCGCGCCCAGCCGCAGCACGCTGTCGGGCAGGTTGATGCCCTTGTCGGCTTTCAGCCGGGCACCGCCGGGGCGCGTATGGGTGATGCGCACGTGCATCCGCCCGCCCTCAACGGATTCGACCACGCCGCCGATGCGGCCGTCGTCGAACCAGATGGACTCGCCGGCGCGAACATCATCGAACACCGCGGGGATGGTGCAACCGATCACGGCCGGCGTCGCGACCTGTCCGGCCGCATCGTACGTGGCCGGGCGGCCGGGTTCGAGGTCGCGGGTGAGGACCAGCAGATCCTGCTGCTGAAGCGTGAGGAAACCTTCGCGCGCCGGCAGTTCGCCGATGACGGCGTCGCCCTCATCGGGCGCGACGTCGTCGCCTTCACGTTGCAGGATCGTGCCGGGCACGAGATAGGTGGTCCTGGCGCAATCGAGCCAGCAGCCGTGTGCCGTTACCTCGGCAACGACCAGTGTGCGCGCGGCGCCCCGGGCATCGGTGAGGCGCAGGGTGTCGCCGTTTCGCAGGCATGCCAGCCATGCATCCGCCACGCCAAGACTGGCGTCGGCCGAAGTGGGCGACGGCTGGGGACGGCTTGCCGCGGCCAGCCAGACGCGCGCCGCGGCGGTCACCCGCCCCTGCGCGTCGCGGCGCGGACGGATCTTCACCACCGCCGGGCCAGGCTCGAGCGGTCCCGTGCGCAGCTTCGGTCCCGCCAGGTCCATGACGATCTTGCACGAACGCGCCAGCGCCTTTTCGGCCTGCCGCAAGTGACCGATCATCTTCGACCACGCGGCCGCATCGTCATGGGCGCAATTGATGCGCATGCAGTCCATGCCCTGCTGCATCAATCCGTGAATGAGCGCGCCATCGTCCGCGGCCTCGGCCGGCATGGTGACCATGATACGCACCGCGCGCCCGGGCACTTCCGGGCCCAGCAGCGACCGTGTGTGTTCGGCCAGCAGGCGCTGTCCCCGGGCAAAATCAACGCGCGCCGGCGCCTGCGCGGGCACCGGCGTGTCCGGCACCAGTTTGCGCAGGACATCCAGCACCGCGTCCAGGGTGGCCAGCACGTGCGATTCGGCACGCCCAAGCGATGACAGCCCCAGCGCGGCCAGGCGCAATTGCAAGGGTCGCAGGTCGCGGCGGCGCAGCGCAAGGTAATGCAGCAGATTGGCGGCACTCTCGCGAAAATCGGGATGGACCGAATCGCGGGAGGCACGCGGCGCGGCGGCCGCGGCGATCACCTCGGCATGGATGGCGGTGAGTTCCGCGAGGACCCCCTGGAGCTCAAGCAGCCCGGTTGGCACGCCGCCTGCGTGGCACTCTAGCCTGCACATTTCATGGGTCGGCCCCTTTTCGTTTCCATCTTCACGCTTGGCAACGGTCATCTTTGTGAAATCCAATTTGCACTTCGTATTGCGCCGGGCCCTTCGACAGGCTCAGGACAGGCTCTGCGCGCTCGATAATGGGCCGTTGGCCGGCACTTTTCCGTTTTCTTCCCGTGGCATGGCTCGCCATGCCGTGGTCAGTCAAACGAAAAATTGCTCGCCCATCGACCCATTCTCGAACGCGACCCCATGAAATATGCAGGCTAGGGACATCGCGATCCAGGTATTCTGGGGGCCAACGAAATCTGGGTTGTCATGGGGTCCTGGCCGCCTGCGGGCGATGCAAGGCAACGTCTGGTAGAGGCGGCTGCGTCAACGTCACGTTGGATGAGATATTAGCCTGTTCCCTCACCCAGATTCTGCATGACCTGTCGAATCCGTTGCCTGACCTTTGCGTAATCGATCTGCCCCCACGCCTCCAGCAGCGGCAGGTACTTCGGATTCCGGCTGGCGTCGACTTTGTCGAGCAGACACCAAATGAGGTCGCGGCCGCGATCTTTTAGATAACTCATGTCGTATGGCGGCTGGGTTTCCGTCAAGAGCTTGTCGAATCCGTGCAGCAGTTCGGTTGCGCAAGTTTCCTTCTCGATCGCCCAACCGGCGTCAGTGTAGACAATTACCGGCAGGCGATAGTCGTACGTGATACGCATGTAGCCATCGAGAATCGCGCGGTCTATTCTCGCCAGCACGTCTCCTTCCGGCAAGTCGCGATAGCAACCGAAGGCCGGACTCTTGTCGAGTTGCAGGTCCAAAACGGCTTTTGCGCGGGAGCCCCGCAGTATTTTGGTCAGCAGACTGCGCCCGCCCCGGCCGATCAAGTCGTCGGCGCCGCGCAAAATGACGCGCAGATCCTCCCTCGACAGTTGTGCAATGCCCTTGGGTTCAAGGTGGTAGCCAACTCTTCGAACTTTGTGACTCATTTCCGGGATGCGGGATCGTGCAGGCTAGCCTAAGGCCGCCGCCCGAATCGCCTGCAGCGTCGTGTTCGGCGTGATCGCCTCCGGGTCGATGCGGATCTCGATTAACGCCGGCCTGCCCGCGTTCAGCGCACGCTCAAACGCCGGTGCGAATTCCGCCGTGCTCGCCACCACTTCCCCGTGCGCGCCGAATGCGCGCGCATAGGCGGCGAAATCAGGGTTGACCAGCGCGGTGCCATATACGTGGCCGGGGTATTCGCGTTCCTGGTGCATGCGAATGGTCCCGTACATGCCGTTGTTGACGACGATGAAAATGACGTTCAACTGGTACTGCACCGCGGTGGCGAGCTCCTGCCCGGTCATGAGAAAGCAGCCGTCGCCGGCGAAGGCGATCACGGTGCGTTCCGGGTGCACAGCTTTTGCGGCGATGGCAGCGGGAACGCCGTAACCCATCGCGCCCGAGGTCGGTGCGAGCTGGGTGCGAAAGCCGCGGTGGCGGTGGAAGCGATGCAGCCAGACCGAGTAGTTGCCGGCGCCGTTGCTGAGAATCGCATCGGCCGGCAGCACTTTTTCCAGATGCTGCATCACGTCCCACATTTGCACCTTGCCGGGGATCTCCTTTTTCGCCTGCCATGCGCAGTAGTCGCCGTGCGCCTCCGCCGCGCCCGACTCCACGCCCGCGCGGGTGAGCCTCGGCAGCGCCGCCAGCGCGCGCGCCATCGCCGGCATGGTGGCGTTGATCATCAGGTCGGCCTGGTAGACGCGCCCCAGCTCTTCCACGCCGGCGTGGATGTGCACCAGTTTCTGCGCGGGTACCGGCGCGTTGATGAGGCCATATCCGCCGGTGGTCATCTCGCCCAGCCGCGGTCCGATGGCGATCAGCAGGTCGGCGGCCTTGATGCGCGCGGCGAGCCGGGGGTTGATGCCGATGCCGACATCGCCCGCGTAATTCGGATGGGCGTTGTCAAACAGGTCCTGAAATCGAAATGCGCAGCCAACCGGCAGCTGTTGCGTATCGACAAAATGCGCCAGGTCCGCGCAGGATTCGCTGTCCCAGCCGGAACCCCCAACGATGACGAACGGCCGTTCCGCGCTCTGCAACAGGCCGGAGAGCCGCACCAGTGCTTGATCTCCGACCGATGTGCCGACCCGTTGCCAGGCGCGCGCGTCATCAACCTGCACGGTCGAGGAGAGCATGTCTTCCGGCAACGCCAGCACCACCGGCCCCATGCGCCCGCTGGTGGCAACCTGGTACGCATGCGCGATGAATTCGGGAATGCGATCGGCGCGGTCGATCTGCGCGACCCATTTCGCCATCTCGCCGAACATGCGGCGGTAATCGATTTCCTGGAAGGCTTCGCGCTCGACGAAATCACTGCCGACCTGACCGATGAAGAGAATCATCGGCGTCGAATCCTGGAACGCGGTGTGCACGCCGATCGAGGCATTGGTGGCGCCGGGCCCGCGGGTCACAAAGCAGATGCCGGGTTTGCCGGTGAGCTTGCCGTACGCTTCGGCCATATTGGCGGCACCGCTTTCGTGGCGGCAGGTGATGAGACGGATGCTGTCGCGCCGGCCGTATAGCGCATCGAGCACCGGCAGGTAGCTTTCGCCGGGAACACAGAACGCCAGGTCGGCGCCGTGGATCTCCAGCTGATCGACGAGAATTTGCCCGCCGCTGCGGACAGCGTGCAGGCGGGCAGGACCCGTAGGGGAAACCGGATTGGGATTCGTCATTTTTGCGTGACCTCGTAACCTTTGGACTTGAGTACCTGGATAAGGCCGCGCGGCCCCACCAGGTGCAATGAACCGACTGCGACAAAATGCTTTTCCCCGCCGGCCAGGTAGCCTTCTATCTTCTTCAGCATTGCATCGTGACGGCTGTAGAGCATGATCTCGTCGAGCTCCGCCGACATCCGCATGCCGCGGTTGACCTCCGCGTTGACCTCGGCCATCAGCTTGGTATCACCGGTTTGCCAGGCATTCACCATGCCGGTCACCTGGTCGGCCGAGCGGTCCAGTTCGAGCGAGGCGACGGCATTGTCGAGAAAGGCTTCCTGCAGCGCGGGGGACATGTTGGCGAGCATCTCCAGCTGCGCGCGCGACGACTCGAGTTCCTCGATCGGCTTGCCTGCCTCCCTGGCGCGGCTGAACAGGTAAGCATCGACGCCCAGGTTCATGTCGTAGCCCAGCCGGGAAAACTCCACCAGCGACAGGAAACCGCCCACCACAAACGGTTTCATCGGCTTGACGGCTTCCGTGGGAATTTTCAGGCGAGTCAGTTGCGCGTGCAGCCGTTCGAAAAGGGGTTTCGGTACGTGCTTGTCGAGCGAGTCAGGGGGGGCGTAACTGATCAGCGCTTGCGTGTCCCCCCCGCCCGGCTTGCTGACGTCGGCCTCGACCACCAGCCGGGCGGAATCGTCGAACGCGGACTCGACGACTTCCGGCAGGGGATAGAACATCCGCTTGCCGACATGCATGGTGCCGAACAACCAGACCTTGTTGGTCAGCGTCTTCACTTCCCACAGGAACGATTTGGTATTCGATTTCAACGGCACCGGTCCGATGCGTGGGCGCGGTATCGCGATCGGCGCCGGCAGCAGATTTTCCGATGCGGCGGCGGGCACCGATTTGACGGGTGCACCGGGCGCCGGTGAAGCAGATGCCGGCGATGCGGGCGCCGATGCCG
>JBDTSU010000188.1:0-6972 GCA_039930965.1 Betaproteobacteria bacterium | reverse complement strand
GCGAGCGCTCGTTGGCGCCGTAGCGGTTCTTCATCGCCACCGCCCAGATGCGACGGGCGACGCGGCCCATCACCGAGTACTCGGGATCCATGCCATTGCTGAAGAAAAAACTCAGGTTCGGCGCGAAGTCGTCGATGTGCATGCCGCGGGCCAGATAGGCCTCGACATAGGTGAATCCGTTCGACAGCGTGAACGCCAGTTGCGAGATCGGGTTCGCGCCCGCCTCGGCAATGTGGTAGCCGGAAATCGACACCGAATAGAAATTGCGGATCTTGTTCTGGACGAAATATTCGGCGATGTCGCCCATCATCTTGAGTGCGAATTCGGTGGAAAAGATGCAGGTGTTCTGGCCCTGGTCCTCCTTGAGGATATCGGCCTGCACCGTCCCGCGCACCGACGCAAGCGTCCATTCGCGGATCTTCTGGACTTCGCCGTCGGTGGCCTCGCGGCTGTTCTGCTCGTGGAATTTTTCCACCTGCTGGTCGATGGCGGCGTTGAGGAACATGGCGAGGATCATCGGCGCCGGCCCGTTGATGGTCATCGATACCGACGTGGCCGGATCGCAGAGATCGAAGCCCGAATACAACACCTTGAGATCGTCCAGTGTCGCGATCGATACGCCTGAATTGCCGACTTTCCCGTATATGTCGGGACGCAGGTCGGGGTCGCAGCCGTAAAGCGTCACCGAATCGAAGGCCGTCGACAGCCGTTTGGCCGGCAGGCCCTCGGAGACCTTGCGGAAGCGGCGGTTGGTGCGGAAGGCATCGCCTTCGCCGGCAAACATGCGGGTCGGGTCTTCGTTCTCGCGCTTGAAGGCGAAGACGCCGGCGGTGTACGGATATGAACCGGGAACGTTCTCAAGCATCAGGAACCTGAGCAGCTCGCCTTCGTCGTCAAATCGCGGCAGCACCACCTTGCGAATCCGCGTGCCGGAGAGCGTTTCCTGGGTGAGCTGGGTGCGGATTTCCCTGTCGCGGATCTTCACCACATACTCGTCGCCGGCATAGGCCTTCTTCATGTCCGGCCACATGGCCAGCAGCTTGCGGGCGCCGGGCGTGAGCTGGTTGTCTTTCCACGCAATCAGTTCGTCAAAATCGATGGCGGATTTGCCACATTCGCTGAACATCGCCTTCGACAGGCGCAACGCCTGGCGTTCGCGGGCAATCTGTGCCTGCTCGGCGACTTGCCGGTGATAGCCGCGCAGCGCATCGGCGATGTCCGCCAGGTAGCGCACGCGGCCGACCGGCACGATGGCGCGCCCGGCTGATGATTGCCTGACGCCCGCGGCAGGCAGTCTGCCGGCCTTGAGCTTGAGTCCGCGTTGGGCGAGCACCGGCAACAGCGCCTGGTAGAGGGCAGTCACGCCGTCGTCGTTGAAACGCGCGGCCATGGTGCCGAACACCGGCATGTTGTCGGCGGCTTCGCTGAACTTCTCGCGATTGCGCTGGTACTGCTTGCGCACGTCGCGCAGCGCATCTTCCGCGCCCTTGCGGTCGAACTTGTTGATGGCGACAAAATCGGCAAAGTCGAGCATGTCGATCTTTTCCAGCTGCGAGGCCGCGCCGAACTCGGGCGTCATCACATACAGCGACAGGTCCACCAGCGGCACGATCGCCGCGTTGCCCTGGCCGATGCCGGAAGTCTCGACCACGATCAGGTCGAATCCCGCGACTTTGCAGGCGGCCAGCACGTCGGGCAACGCCTTCGAAATCTCACTGCCGGTATCTCGTGTGGCCAGCGAACGCATGTAGATGTTCGGCGACTGGATCGCATTCATGCGGATCCGGTCGCCCAGCAGCGCGCCGCCGGTGCGCTTGCGGGAGGGGTCGATAGAGATTACCGCGATGCGCTGGCTGTCGTCCTGGTCCAGGCGGAATCGCCGGATCAGCTCATCGGTCAGCGAGGACTTTCCGGCTCCGCCGGTGCCGGTGATGCCCAGGACCGGTGTCGGCGAGGCGGCTTGCCGGGACGTTGCCTTCGCCAGCAAGGCCGCTCTCGCCTTCTCGGGCCAAGCGCCGTTTTCGAGCGCGGTGATGATCTGCGCCAGCGCGCGGCGATCGCCGCTTTCAAGCGCCGCCATGTCGTGCGGCGCGTGCTGGGCGATGTCGACATCGCAGCGCGACACCATGTCGTTGATCATGCCTTGCAACCCCATCGCCTGGCCGTCCTGCACCGAGTAGACATGGGTGACGCCGTAGTCGTGCAATTCCTTGATTTCGGCCGGGACGATCACGCCGCCGCCGCCACCGAACACCTTGATGTTCCCGCCGCCGCGTTTCTTCAGCAGGTCGATCATGTACTTGAAGAATTCGATGTGGCCGCCCTGATACGACGAAATGGCGATGCCCTGTACATCTTCCTGAAGTGCCGCCGTGACGATGTCGTCGACCGAGCGGTTGTGGCCAAGATGAATCACCTCGACGCCCGTCGCCTGCAGAATGCGCCGCATGATGTTGATGGCGGCATCGTGGCCGTCGAACAACGATGCGGCGGTGACAAAACGCACTTTATGCTTGAGCTTGGTGGGTGCGAGTTTCGCGGTAATGCTGAGGTCGGTCATGGCGGCTGGTCAGTCTGTATGGAACGGGCGGAACCAAACAATATCACCGAGATAACAGATAGCGTCAAATTAGTGACATTTCATGGTGCTTCGGCCTGCGGGCCAGCCTGGATGCGCTTCTCCAGCGAGTATGCGTGAAGAGGCGCGTCAGTACTGGCTTTCCGGGGCATCCCCTGGCGATATTTTGGTCGGGAGGCTGCGCCTATTGAACCCTGAAGCGCGATGCCAAGCTGTCCGGGCGGTGACAATTGAGCGCTATTTCCGCATCGACGCATTGCTTGCCGACGGGGTGCGCCGGTGAGTTTGCACCCGCGAAATGTGAGATTTCGCACATGGCGGGGCCTGTCACGTTTTGTTGCAACTTGGCGGGCGAATCAGGGTCAACCAGGCTTATTGTCCCACCGTTAAGCACGCACGACTCACGTTCCAAGGAGCCCTTCATGAAAACCGTCCTGAGCATTGCCGTACTGTCCGCCCTGGGTTTGTCCGCCGGCGCCGTGTCGGCCGCCCCCCACAGCGATCTGGCGAAAGTGATTTCCGCCACCCCCGTCTACGAACGCATTGCCACGCCGCGGCGCGAGTGTTTCACCGAACAAGTCACCGCCTACGACGAACGCCGTGTGCGCCGCCCGGTGCGTGAAGAAGTTGTTTCAGAGTCGCGCCCCAGTTCCGGCGCCGGTGCGGTGCTCGGCGCCATCGTCGGTGGCGTGATCGGGCACCAATTCGGCAACAGCACGGGGGGCCGCGACCATGGCACCGCCGCGGGCGCGGTGATCGGTGGCCTGATTGGCAACGATATCGAGCGCAACGGCGGCGGCGACCGCTACGACAGCGGCTATCGCCGTGCCGCGTACGATGTCGAGCGCGTGCCGGTAACGCGCGACGTGCAGCGCTGCAACGTGGTATCCGACTATCGCGAGGAAGTGCGCGGCTACGATGTGCGTTACAGCTACAACGGCCGTGAATACCAGACCCGCCTGGCCTACGATCCCGGCCCGACGATCGCGGTCAATGTCGATGTGCGGCCGAGTTACCGGGCACCGGTGCCGACGTACGATCGTTATTGAGTACGGAATTGGGCAGGAACAAAAGCGCCGCATGTGAGTGCGGCGCTTTTTTTTCGTTGATGCTTCAATAGACTTCTCAATGCATCAACCGGACTGCGACTATCCGGCGCAGTGCGGGGCGCTATTCCACAAAGGCGAACAGCACGGCGTCCGCCGGCACCAGGTCGTTTTCCTTGAACGTGACGCGGTCGACCACGCCGTCCTTCGGGCTGACGATGGTGTGTTCCATCTTCATCGCCTCGAGGATGATCAGCGGTTGGCCTTTCTTGACGTGATCGCCGGCATTCGCCATCAACTTCACCACCCGCCCCGGCATCATCGCCGTCAGGCGGCCCGCCGCGCCGCTGTCTTCCTGCTCGAAATGGAAGGGATCGAACAGCGTGAGCGCGATCCGGCCACGCGGCGTAATGACCGTCAGTTGATTGCCGGCGCGCAGCACGCGGGTTGCCGTCTTGGCGTCGCCGAGCTTGACCTTCAACGTGCCGTCCTCGCGTTGCAGCCACGAAAACGCGACGCGCGTGCCGTCGCGCCGGAAATAGCGCACGCCGACGTCGACATCGACGTGACATTCAATGGGTTGCTCCTGCCCCGCGATCTTGAATTCCATCAGCCGGCTGGCGAAAGCGTTCATGCGCCAGCCGCTGTTTTGCGACCAGGGATCGTTGCTTATCTGCGTCGCCTCATCGTCGAGCAGGCGCGCGCAGGCCGCCGCCAGCGTCAGGTTGTCCAGCGGGGGAACGGACAGCAGTGCGTCGCGGTGCCGGGCAATGAATCCGGTATCGGTATCGCCGGCAAGGAATGCCGGATGCCGTACCAGTTGCTCCAGAAACTCGAGGTTGGTCCGGACGCCCAGCACGTCGGTCTCGCCGAGCGCGCCCTGCATGCGCCGGATCGCCTCGTCGCGGTCGCTGCCCCAGGTGATGAGCTTGGCGATCATCGGGTCGTAATAGACGCTGATGGTGTCGCCGCTGATCACGCCCGTGTCCAGTCGCACGTCGCTTTCATCGTCGGCTTGAGGTGTGGCGAACAGATGCATTCCGCCGGTCTCGGGCAGGAAGTCGTTGGCGGGATCCTCGGCGCAGATCCGCACTTCGATGGCATGGCCGCCGGTGACGATCTCGTGCTGGGTCAGCGGCAGGTATTCGCCGGCCGCGACCAGCAATTGCCATTCGACCAGGTCCTCGCCGGTGATCATCTCGGTAATCGGGTGTTCGACCTGCAGGCGCGTGTTCATCTCCATGAAGAAATATTCGCGGTCCCCGCCGACAATGAACTCGATGGTGCCGGCGCCACGATAGGCAATCGCCCGCGCCGCCGCCACCGCCGCCACGCCCATCCGTTCGCGCAAGTCGTCTTCGACGGCATCGATGAACGGCGAGGGCGTTTCTTCCAGCACTTTCTGGTGACGCCGCTGGATGGAGCACTCGCGCTCGAACAGATGCACGAGGTTGCCGTGGGTGTCGCCGAACACCTGGAATTCAATGTGATGCGGGCTTTCCACGTAACGCTCGATGAGCACAGCATCGTCGCCAAACGCGTTCTTTGCCTCGCGCATCGCGGCATCGAGTTGCGTGGCGAAGTCCCCGGGCCGCTCGACCAGGCGCATGCCCTTGCCCCCGCCCCCCGCCACCGCCTTGATCAGCTGCGGATAGCCGACTTTTTTCGATTGCTCCGCGAGCCATGCCGGGCCCTGGTCGCTGCCGTGATAGCCGGGGACCACCGGCACGCCGGCGGCTTCCATGAGCGCCTTGGCGGCACTCTTGGAGCCCATCTTTTCGATGGCCTGCGGGGTGGGGCCGATAAAGGCGAGGCCGGCGCTTTCACAGTCGGCCGCGAACTGCTCATTTTCGGACAGGAAACCATAGCCGGGATGAATCGCTTGCGCCCCCGATTGCCTCGCCACCGCGATGATGACATCGCCCTTGAGGTACGAATCCACCGGGCGCGGCCCGCCGATCAGGTAGGCCTCGTCGGCCTGGATGACGTGTTGCGAGAACTGGTCCGCGCGCGAATAGACCGCCACCGTGCGGATACCCAGGCGCTTGCAGGTGCGGATGATGCGGCAGGCAATTTCGCCGCGATTGGCGATGAGGATTTTTTTGAACATTGTTTTGGCCACGGATTACACGGATGAAGGCGGATTCAGGGGCCCGAAGACTCTTCGCTTCACTTGCGCCTTTGTACCAAAATTTAGTAGCAGGCCCACGTTAAGGCCTGTTGCCTTTAAATAGTTGATCAGCTGCGCTTCGTGGGCGGAGAGTAGCTCGGGAATAGCCTTCAACTCAATGACAATCGCTTGCTCCACGACGAAATCCGCGCGAAATTCACCAACATTTTCGTTGCGAAACCTTACCTGAAGGGGAAATTCGCGAGCATACGCGAGGCCTATGTCGCGAAAGGCGATGCCCAACGCATTCTGATAAATTGACTCCAGGTAACCGGGGCCGAGTTCATTGTAGACCTCATAGAAACAGCCAATAATTCTTTCAGTCGTTTCCTTAAATTGCATTATCCGAACTCAATCCGTGAAATCCGTGGCTAGTTATTTTCGCCGTCCACAACCCACTTCGCCTTGCGCTTCTCCAGGAATGCGCCGACACCTTCCTTTCCCTCGGTGCTGGCGCGCACGCGCGCGATGCGCTGCGCCGTGTCGGCGATGACCTCGGCATCGATCGGCCGATGGGCAACGGCGGCAATCAGTTGCTTGCCTTCGTTGATGGCCCCGGGACCGCAGCTCATCAGCGCCGTGACGAGATCGTTGATCTTGTCGTCCATGGCCGCGGCATCCACCGCGAGCTCGTGCAGTAGCCCGAGCCGGTATGCCTCGGCGGCATCGAAGCGTTCGGCCGTCAGGAAGTAGCGGTGCGCGGCGCGTTCGCCGATGGCGGCAATGACGTACGGTGAAATGACCGCCGGTATCAGGCCCAGCCTTGCTTCCGACAGCGAGAAGGTCGCCTCGAATGTGCCGACCGCCATGTCGCAGCACGCCACCAGGCCCACGCCGCCGCCATATGCGGCGCCCTGTACGCGGGCGATGGTCGGCTTGGAAAGCCCATGGAGCGTGCTCATCAGGGCGCCGAGTGCTTCGGCATCGCGCAGGTTGTCCTCCTGCGAATAGCCGGCCATGCGCTTCATCCAGTTGAGGTCGGCTCCGGCAGAAAAAGATCGCCCGACGGCGGAGATGATCACCACGCGTATGGCGGGGTTTACATCCAGCGACTTGAGCGCCGCCGTCAGGTCGGCGATCAACACATCGTCGAACGCGTTGTGACGCTCGGGGTTGTTGAGCGTGAGCAGGCCCAGCGGCCCGTCGATTTCGAGAAGAATATGGCTCATCATCACATC
>JBDTSU010000187.1:0-6989 GCA_039930965.1 Betaproteobacteria bacterium | reverse complement strand
CGCTGGTGCCTCCTAAGCTCCCCGCGTCGGGCTCGATTCCCGAATGGTCCACCAACCTTACTTGCTTTTCGTCTCAGTTGAATGTGGTCCCAATCCGAAATATCTGGAGTTCCAATTGCTACTGGACAGATGGCTACTCGGGCCCTGGGGCTGGAGCATCGTCAACGGGTGGCGCTGGGTCAGGAGCTTGCTCGCTCGCTTGTCCAGCTTGCTCACGAGGCCGACTGATTTCTTCGATGTATTCATATGCTTTCCTTTCAGCAACCCTTTCAACTTCGGCGTGACCCGCCACGGCAGTCTCATACATTACCTGAAGTTCACCAATTACGTGCGTCCCAACCTCAAAATAGTTCCCTAAACCGCGCACCGAGTACATGTCCGTTTCTATGCCAACTCCGGGCGCTACTTCAGCACGTTTCTTCGCCGTATATGTAAGTAGAAGCGTTCTGGCAAGAGAGCCATTTTTTTCGTGACGCGAAAACATCATGTGCGAGCTGGCGTGATACCAGCCCGCGCCAATGGAAGCAAATCCAGCAGCGTCATGACATGTCACATTGCCACCTTCAACTACATATAGGTGCGCACCAGTGTTATCAACACCGCTTACTATTGCTGCCGTAGATGGAAGTGTTTTGCCGATTAATTCAGTGGCTATCGTCGTGACAAGTTTTGGCGCTAATTCTCGCTGGCGAGAAATAAATGTTTCGCTAGTTAGTCCGAGCGGCAACAGGATATCCCTCTCGCCTCTCTTGGTTTTTAGGGCGTCATGGATTGACGCATAAACGTCCGCTATATCCTTTACATTCAACCAACCCGGCGGGGGGTCTTGAGAGAGCATGACATTCACGCGTGGGACCAGCTCAGCCATTATCTCGGTCTGCACGGTCATTTCACCGGCAACCATAATCACAATTGATTTTGTTATCTGGTAGGCCTTGGATGCGGCCGGCTGAAATTGGACGATTCCAGCGGTAATCATTCTGTCTGACGCGCCCAGAATCGTTTTACTGTCTTCGCAGATTGCAGCAACGCAAACGGTCATTTCTTCCCCCCATAGGCCAATATCGTTTGGCTCTATTTCAGGATAGTCTATCGCTAAGACAATTTCCCTACCTGTGCGGGTGGGAAAATGGGGGGCCAATCCTTACTTGTCGCTAGGGGATACATGCCCCCTTTCGGCCTGCGGGGCGCGCCAGTGCTTGAGTTTGTCTTTTCGCGCAGGGTTACCACCAGCCTGCAGTCCAGTTTCAGCCCGGGCGATTCGATAAAACCGCGCGTTGCAACGGGATGTTTGTCGGCAACCGGTAGGATGTGCACTGCGCACCGCCACCCATCACCCTGCGACCGCGGTGCGCGGTGCGCACCCTACGCACGCTGCACTAACCCGCAGGGTGCGCATGGCGCACCATCACGCATCACCCGGCGACTGCGGTGCGCGGTGCGCACCCTACTCACGCCGACCCGGCCCGCGCCACGCAACCGCCCCCACATCAACGCATCAACGCCATCCGCAGCCGATTGCGCCCAAACAAATACGCGTACTCCGCCGCCGCCGTCAGTTCGTTGGCGAGCAGCACGCCGAGGCCCCCAACCTTGCGCTGCTCAATGCTGCCTTCCAGCGACGGCCGCAGCAAGATCCCGAACGGGTTGAACGCGGGCGCCTTGTCGAGGTAGGTCAACGTCACCGTGGTGTTATTCGCCGCCAGTTTGATCCAGACCGGCGAATCGCTGTCGCCGCCATGGCCGTGGGTGACTGTATTGGTGAACAGCTCTTCGACGACCAGGTTCAGGCGCAGGCTCGGCGGGCGGCCGATACCCGACTCGCGACAGAACGATTCGAGGAATTCGCGCACCTCGCGCACCGACGACAACCGCGCCGGAAACATGGTTTCGCGCTGTGTGACACTATTCATAGCCCGCCTTTCTGAGGCAATATAGCGTTTTGAACATGCGGATTTTGGTTACCGATTCTACGAGGAGTGCGCCATGCGGAATCCTGCGGTATTCGCGATCACATCGGTCCTGTGTTTGCTCATGGCCCCCGCGACGGCGATGGCCGGCGAGGCGGGCCAGATCAAGGTAGCCAAAGGCAGCGCCTTTGTCCAGCGCGGCGGACAACAACTGAGTGCCAGCGCGGGCATGAAGGTGCAAACCGCCGACGTGCTGGTCACCGGCGCCGATGGCTCGATCGGCGTCACTTTCCTCGACAACAGCCTGGTCTCGACCGGCCCCAACAGCGTGTTTGCCATCGACAGTTATGCCTTTGACAGCACCACCCACCGCGGCACGTTCGATGGCTCGCTGAAGAAAGGCACCCTCGCGGCGGTGTCGGGCAAGATGGTCAAGCAGGCACCGGAGTCGATGCGCATCCGCACGCCGGCCAGCATCCTCGGGGTGCGCGGTACCGAATTCGTGGTGCGCGTCGATGATCCGCCGTCCCAGCGGTCGCCCGGGAAATAGGCGCGGCGATGAAGCGGCTTTCGAACAGCTTTCTGATTTGCATCGCGTTGCTGCTGGCGGCCTGCGCGCAGGCGCCGAAAGCGCCGTTGGGCGATGAACTGGTGGTGGTGCTCCCGGGGCATGATGGCAAGGTCGGCGGCGTGATCGTGCGGCGGGATGGCGCCGAACAGGTACTCGACCAGCCGTATGCCGCCGCGCGTATCGTCGACGAAGGCAAGCCGCAGGCGGCACAGTTGAATGCCAGCACGGTCAACGACGCGTTCGCCTCGGCACTGGCGGCGCTGCCTGGCAAGCCGGCCACGTTCCTGGTCTATTTCCTGGAAGGCAAGGACGAACTCACCGCCGTCTCGAATGCCGAGCTCAACAACATGTTCACGGAAATCAAGCGCCGCCCCGAGCCCGACCTGATGGTCATCGGCCACACCGACAACGTCGGCAGTGATGCCTACAACGACAAGCTGTCGCTGGCGCGCGCCGAACGCATGAAAGAACTGTTGATGGGATTGGGGATTCCCGACTCGCGAATCCAGATTGCCGGACGCGGCAAGCGCGAATCGCTGGTGCCCACCCAGGACAACGTGTCCGAACCCCGCAACCGGCGGGTGGAGATCAGCGTTCGCTAGCCGGAATTCCCGCGTAGGCCGATGTTTGAGCGGCTGCCGCGCGGATTGAATACAAGAGATCGCTGCCGAGTATCTTGTCGCTCCGGCGAAGGCCGGGGCCCAATTTGACGTGCGTAAACTTGGGCCCCGGCCTTCGCCGGGGCGACAGTGCCTTGGCGATTGCATTGGTGCGTTAAATTAACATGGAATCTACGCGCCCATTCCTGCCGCGGGGCCGTTCCACCGCACCACCAGCAAGGTCATGTCGTCGGCCGGCTCGGTGCCGCTGGCGAAGGCATGCACGCTAGCACGAATGCGGTTGACGACTTCTCCCGGCCATTGCAGCGCCGGCGCGTCTTCCAGCAGGGCCTTCACGCGCTCTCCGCCAAAGAAGCCTCCCTTGGCATCGGTCGCCTCGGTCACGCCATCGGTCATCACGCATAACCATTCGCCCGGCGCCAGGTTGCGCGTGCCGCCGGGATACTGGAATCCTTCCATCACGCACAGGGGCGGTCCGCCGGCCTGTTCCAGGCGCACCGTTGCCGCAGCCGGTTTCCGGGCATAGGGCGCATCGTGGCCGGCATTCACGTATTCCAGCCGCCCGCTGTCGGCATGGAGAATGCCGGCGAACAGGGTGATGAACATCTGCTCCGGATTTTCGCGGCCGATCTCGGCCTGTGCGCTGAAAACGATGCCGGAAATGTCGCCGGGATGCAGCAGTGCCGCGCTCTTGAGATGCGATTTCGCCGCGGCCATGAATAGTGCCGCGGGCAGCCCCTTGCCGGACACATCGGCGACGACGAAAAACATGCGCTGTCGGTCGAGCATGAAGCAATCGTAGAAGTCGCCGCCCACCCGGCGCGCCGGTTCCAGCGCGGCAGCAACGGTGAAACGCGCATCGCCGGCAAACACTTCGGCCGGGTTCGGCAGCAGCCCCATCTGGATACGCCGGGCAGCGTCGAGTTCGCCGGCCATGTGCGCGGCGTGTTCACGCAGGATGCGCCGCATCCGGTCGGATTCGGCCAGGCTGCCGGCAAGCACCACGCCGAATACCGCCAGGGTCGACAAGGCAGGCCAGGCCACATCCAGCAGGATTCCCCGCCACAGGAATGCGGCCGCGCCCAGCGCGAGCCAAATCGTCAGGCCCCCCGCGAGCAGTGCAATCGCCCATTGCACCTTGTAATTCGGCAGCAGCACAATCGCCAGCGCGCCGGCGGTCAGCATCAACGCCAGCTCAAGCCACAACGCGTTGGCCGGGCGCTCCAGATAGGCATTGTCGAACAGTTGCTCGATCAGTTGCGCGTGGATCTCGACGCCTGGAACGCTCTCGCGCAGCACCGTCACCTGGTGATCCAGCAGGCCGAGGCCGGTGATGCCGATCAGCACCAGCTTGTTCTCGAGTTTTTCCCGTGGCACCGTGCCGCCAAGCACATCGAGCGCCGACACGAACCGCTGAGCGTCATGCGGCGTGTAGCGCAGCCAGATGGTGCCGTCGTCCTGCGCGGGCATGGAAAGTTCCGCGAGGCCGACATTGATCGATCCCGGCCCGCGGTCGGTGACGACCACGTTGCCGGCGCTGGCGACACGCAACATTTCCAGGCCAAACGACAGCGCCACCACGTCCTGCACGCGCGCGAACAGCGGCGCGCGCCGGACGATGCCGTCCTGCGCGGCGCCGCTGAGCAGGCCGCGGCCGGCGGCGGCGGCGTCGAGTTCCGCGAGACTTTGCAAATGCCCGGCAAACCGCCGCAGCGGCAGGTCCCGGCTGGTCGAGAAGCGCATCGGCGCAACCTTCGGCGGCGCCGGAAAACGCGGGTCGATCGCTTCGGTACCGGCGATACCGAGCACCACGTTGCGGTCGCGCATGGCCTTGGCGAACACCGCATCGCCCGATGGAAAGGCACGCAACTTCTCCGCCATGTCGGTTGGCATGACCGGCAGCGACAGCGCCATCGCCGCCGGCGAGAACCGGTCCGGCTCCGGGAATAGCAGGTCCAGGCCGATGGCCGCCGGCCGGTTCTGTGCGATGCGGTCGATCAGTTCGGCGAGGCGCACGCGCGGCCACGGCCACTGCCCGATGGCGGCGAGGCTGCGCTCGTCGATTTCGACGATGACGGCGGGCTCGCTGAGGCGGGTGCGCGGAAAGATCCGCTGGTAGCCATCAAACACCGCATGGCGCAACGACGTCACGATCGGCGGCTCTGCCACCATGACCAGCGCGCACGCGGCGAGCAGCAGCCACGCGCCGATGCGAAAGAACCGCAATGCATTCAGAGTTCGATCTCCATGCCGTCGTAGGCGGAGGAAACGTCGAGACGCAGTTCGCCGGTCAGCTCCTCGAAGCGGCGGGTCTCGGCGAGCAGGCGTTCCAGTGTCGCGTCGCTGTTGGCCGGTTCGTGATGAAACAGCACCAGCCGTTTTGCCCGCGCCCGCTGGCAAAGCTCGACGCCGACGATATTGCTCGAGTGGCCCCAGTCGGCCTTGACCGAAATCGCATCGGCCAGCGAATACATGGCATCAAAGATCACCACATCCGCATTCCTGAAAAACTCCGCGATGTGCCCGGCCTCGTCAATGTCCTCGAGCTTGTGTTCGGAATCGGTCGAATAGACGGCTGACTTGCCGCCGCACTCGAAGCGATAGCCGTAGGAATCTCCCGAATGCAATTGCAGGCGCGGCGTGACGCTCATCGCGCCGATTTGCGTCGTCTCACCCGGCGTCAGCCTGATGAACTCGATGTCGGCCGCGAGCTGGGAAAATTCCACCGGAAAGCACGGCGGTGCCTGCTGCAGGCGAAACGCGTGCTCCAGTACCTCATGGCAGCCGTGAATGCGGATTTTCATGCCCGGTACATAGGCGGGCCCGAAGAACGGGAAGCCCATGATGTGATCCCAGTGCACGTGCGACATGAAGACATTGATCGTGGCCGGCTTGCCGTGCCCGCGGGCCAGCACGTGCACGCCGAACGGGCGAGCGCCGCTGCCCATGTCGCAGACGTAGTACTCGTCGCTATCCGCTTCCAGCTCCACGCACGGCGTATGCCCGCCGAAGGTATTCATCAGCGAAAACGGCAGCTCCGCCTGCGCGAAGGCATTGGCTTCCTCGATCGAGGCAAACTCGCGGCCGGACGCTTTCACCAGCGCCATCACGACTTTGTCGCGAATATCGGCGGAAGTCAGCGCCACCGGAATCGAACCACGCGTACCCCAGAACCGGACGCGCATCGACGGCCCCTATTGGCGATCGAACGCCGCGGCGGCGTCAGCAGAGACCGATTCGAGCGCGGCACGCAAGTCGGCGAAGACGGGAATCAGCAGGTCGAAGCGGCTGATGTGGAAGATTTCGTCGACCATCGGCTGAAGGGCCGCCACGCAGATGCGTCCCTCGTGCGCCTTGGTCTCCTTGGCGGCGAGCATGAAACAGCGCAACCCGGCGCTTGATATGTATTCGAGTTCGGAAAGATCGAGGACCACGGCGAGCGCGTCCCGGGCGGCGGTCTGCAGGTGCGGCGCCAGATTGCGCCGGAAACTGTCGCAATTGTCCTGGTCGAGGCGGCCGGCGACCGTGATGACCAGCGCATTGCCAAACACTTCGGAAGGCAGAGCCATGGGGCGTTGTTGTTTATCTTGGGGGAAAGTCCGTCAGCAAGGACCATTGTGATGAAAGCCCGGCAGATATTCAACCCTGGCGAATGGCGGCATTCATTGATCCGGGATGCAAACGTGGCGGACCGGCGGCACCTCTTCCTTTCCCTGCGAATTACCACAGGGGTTTCAGTATCAGCAGTCGCGCCCCAATTGGAAGTTCTACTGACCCTGTCTTTCCCGCGAAAGCGGGAATCCATTTCTATACAAATAGCAGCGCATTACGACAAATGATAGGGGTAGAGAAAGGCTCTCGCCCTCCCCTCCCTCCGAACCGTGCGTG
>JBDTSU010000186.1:0-7039 GCA_039930965.1 Betaproteobacteria bacterium | reverse complement strand
GAACGCCATTCGGCAAGATGGATTCGCGCAATCCGGAAATCATCCAACTCGCGCAACTGCTTGGGCGTACGCCGGGTTCGCTCGCGATGAAGCTGGTCAATTTTGCCAGCCTTGATCCGGCGATAACATCAACGGGTCGAGTGGGGCTTAGTGGTGCGTCAAAGGGCGATCGCGAAATCTGGAACGAATTCCACAACGACTGGGAAGCGCTCGCGGTTGAAAGCAATGGCCTACTGGCAAGCCTGAGTCCCGCGGCTGCGGCGACGGCCTTGCCGGATGTGGAAGAAGAACTGTTGCCAAGTTACGAAGGGTTGACCAAGCGCGTGCCTACTGAGGTTCGTATCAAGCAATCCTTCTTTCGCAGAGCCGTGTTGGCCAGTTACCTCGGCAAATGCTGCATGTCCGCGATTGCCGAGCCGAAGCTGTTGATCGCAAGCCATATCGTTCCCTGGAGCAAAGACAAAGCAAATCGCCTCAACCCGCGAAATGGCCTTTGTCTCTCTGCGCTTCATGATCGCGCGTTTGACCTGGGCTTGATTACGGTTTCGACCGATTACCGAGTACGCGTTTCCAACCGGCTCAGGAAGCAGTCAAAGAACCTGTTGATCGAGTCCGCGCTTTGCAAGATCGACAGTCAGCCGATCTACCTTCCTGAGAAGTTTCGGCCTGAGCGAGAGTTTTTGGAATGGCACCATGAACATCGATTTAAGGTGAACCAATGACATCCACAAATCTGGTTGCGGGTGTTGCAAGCCGATTGTCGTGTTTTATCGGCACTGACCAGCCGGTGACGTGCCGTGAAAGTGGGGACAATCGAGGACAGAACAATCGGGGACAGCCACCAATGGCACTTACTTAAGCGTCCGATCGACAGTTTTTTGACAGGGATGACATTAAATGCGTGGCGGTCAAGCTCCTTCCCCCGCAATCGCGGGGGAAGGCTGGGATGGGGGTGTCTTCGCAGCAGGCATCGCCCCCATCCCGACCTTCCCCCGTTGCCGGGGGAAGGAGTCGATTTTCAATACGGCGCGCGGCATTAAGAGGCCGTCGCTAGCCATGTTGACGCTTAAGTAAGTGCCATGCGGGACAGCCGCGTTTTTCTTAGAAAACAACTTGGTCTGTGTGTGAATTACACTCCTTGCCGCATCGCGCGAACGTACTTGACGACAAATAAGAGAGCCAGAATGGATATCGCGACAGTGTTTCACGAAGACACGTTCTACGAATACTTCGAACCCTTTCTGCCTGACGGCGCGGAAAACGCTGTCTGGGGTGGACATGGGCTCGAGACGTACGGGAGCGACTTCCAAATAGTGAGACGCCACGATTCTGATTTTGTGTGGACTGTCGTAGACGGCGAATCGGATCATCAATGGATCATCCCAGGCCTGCATTATGTCAACCGAGTGTGCTACATCGTTACTGCCAAACCACACCACGATGCACCTGTCGAGTTTCGCGTTCACCGGCGGCATCCGTTCCTGACGCCATTGGGGCTTAAACGTCAGCTGCACAAACTAGAGCGGCTAATGCTCCATCAATTAAACGTCGAGAGTCACACATAGATTTCTTGCAATTCGCGGACAATATTTTCTTTGCGCGCGCTAGAACAAGAAATCGCAGATCGCCATTTTGCGCGCCTTTCCGGCCGAAAATGCTCTGAAAGCCGCACCAGTGCTAGACCTTGCGATCCGCATCGGCCTCGATACTCAGCATTAGCCTGCAGGCCACTCCCACCCGCACAGGTGGGGACTTCCCCGCAAGTCAGTCCTATCATGGCCGCATTCCCCCGAATACATCGCCTCAAACCCAGGAGCCGACCATGCCGCTATTCATCGCCCCCCACGATCTCTACGCCACCGGTGAGCCGGCGCAAGTCATCTGCATCGGCGATTCCTGGTTCTGGCATCCGCTGGGCAATCTCACCTCGCAGTTGCGGAACAGGTTCATGAACCAGAACATCCTGCTGATCGGCGACAGCGGCAAGGAAGCCGCGGACCTGGTGAGTCCGGGGCAGCGCTTCTTTGAGATGTTCCAGACCGCGCTCGACGACTATCACGGCACGCTGTCGCACGTGTTCATCAGTGCGGGTGGCAACGATTTCGCCGGCTACGACGATTTTGCCGCCATCCTGAATGCCGATTGTTCCGCCTGCGCGGCGCCGGCCGACTGCTATGCCACGGCCAGGATGAAAGCGCTGTTCGACCAGATCTTCGCTGATATCGAGACCCTCATCCGCGAAGTCAACACCCGGGCGCCGGGGGTCCAGGTGCGTTTGCATAACTACGACTACGCCATTCCCGACGGCCGCCACGTGCTCGGCGCCGGCCAGTGGCTGAAAGTGCCGATGGATGCGTGCAAGGTCCCGCAGCCGGGCTCGCTGGCGCGCGGAGGTTTTCGCCGCGAGGTGGTGGCGACGTTGATCGATACCTTTGGCGCGTGGCAGGACCATCTCGCACAGAAGATGGCCGACACCACCTTCATTCGCACCGCAGGCACCGTCGCCGATGATGGCTGGCTGGATGAGTTGCACCCGAAGATTTCAGGGTTCAACCGGATTGCGCGGAAGTTGGCGACCTGACGGTTGCGGAAGCGTAGTTGCGCGGCACTGATAATTGTCGCAAGGATAAATGGCGAGCCCGTAGGTCAGGTAGCTTCGCAACCTGACCTACGGGCTATGGGCTCGCGAACAGCCCGCGGACAGGCATTAACCGAGCCGGCGAAAGAGGCGTTGTTGTTCCGCCAGGCCACACATTGAATCGACTTCGCCGGCGGCATTGGCAATGGGGAGCGAAAACAAGCGCACGACCGCGCGCCGCGTGTCTTCGTCGGTCATCGACTGAAGTCGCTCAATGCGCTCCCTTGCGAGCAAATCGGCGGCCGCTGACCAGGCAGCTTGGTGGCGATCCAGATTCGCATTTTTCATAGTGAAATTATAGGGGTTTGCATTCATGGCGCTACCTTAAGCGTTTCCTGATTGTCGCGCGGCTAACCGGCGACTCGCGCGACACCACCAAAACTGTCGCCCCGGCGTAGGCCGGGGCCCAAGTCTAGCAATTCATATGTGCGAACAAAATTGGGCCCCGGCCTGCGCCGGGGCGACAGGCTTAAGGTAGTGCCATGAGGATTTGCTTGTTTCGTTGTCTGGAAAAGCCGTCGATTCGTGTCGGTCGCGAAGACTTGAAGGCGCGGGATGAATCGCCAGCGAAAACAAGTTCAAAGAACTTAGAGCTTGACCCGTTTGGCTTTCGCGCGCGTGGCGACACGCGACAGGGCGCGCCTGGTCACCAGCTTGTCGGCAGCCATATCGAGTAGCTCATGCATCATTTTCGGCGACACCACGTATGCCACGGGTTCGTTGTGGTTTAGCACCGCCACGGCTTCGCCGCCGGCGGCGTCGATCACCTGCATCGGTGCTTTGCGCAGCTCGCTGATGGCCACGCTATACGCGGCACGTAGTTCCCGGAGTTCGGCCATGGTCATTTCTCGCGCGTTTATTTTAGTACGATATATTGTACGAAAATAAGCGTGAAATGTCGAGATCGACAGTGGCAGCCTATTTGCGCTTGACCTTGCGTCCTGCGTCCAGCCACGTGCCTGCCGCGAGTTCGGGTGCAAAGCGTTCCAGTGCATCCAATCCATGGCGCGCGCGATCGAGCCAGCCTTTCCCACGACTGGCAAGGTCGCCCCAGGCCTCTTCGACTTCCCAGGCGCGATGCAGCTTCAGTGCCGCGAGCAGGCACGCCGCCTGGGCGAGGTCCTTGTTTGCTTTGGCGGCGAAGCTGCCGGCACGTTCGCCATAGACGATAAGTTTGTGCAAGGCGAATCGTGCGGGATGCGGCACGTTGGCGATGACCACGCCGGCACTGGACATGAGCGCCGCCTGCTGGACATTTTCCAGCGAAAACTCCATGAACTTGAGGGGCTGCAGCGTGATGTGTAGCTGCGGATGCTCGTAGGGCGTGTCGCCGCCGCGATGACGCACGGTGAGGAAATCCAGCCGAAAATCCGGCTCCCGCGGGTTGAGATAGGAGGCCCCGTGTGCGGAGGTCAGGCTGGAGACCGGCAACAGGCCCATTCCCAGCGATTCGATGGCCTCGTGCACGTGCACATCGAAATCCGGCGCGAGCAACAGCGAGACGTTTTTGCCGGGATTGGCAAAGTCGATGTCCTGTGTTCGTGCCGCGGCCCCCCAGCCGACGCCGAGCATGTTCCCGTAAGCGAGGAACGCGTGCGTGCCGATCAGTACGCCGCCGGCGTGAAAGAAGCCGTAGTCCGCAAGGCGGCGGATCACCTGGTAGTGACGTGGCAGCAAGCTGGCGCAGCCCAGCGCCATCGCGGAACGCGCTAACGGTCGCAGCGATTCCGTGACCGGTTTAGACGATTTGCGCGATACCAATTGGCGGACCGAGTCCGTATCCGGGCCAACATAGAGTTGGCGCAGGCGTCCCGAAGGCTCGGTGTACTGGTAATACCAATACTGTCTGCCTTTGACCGCTTTGGTGGCAAAGGAGCCCGGCAAATCCGCGACGGTGCGGCTGTGCTCGACGGCCAATGCAGAGTCAAGCAGTTGCGCGTAGGCCGTCTGCGCGATGGCGGGCAGTTCCGAAAAGGCGACCAGAGAGTCGGTTGACATTGTTATACCAAGGGGATTGCAAAACTAGTATAACTCAATGCTCGCAAAGTTATACTAAATTGTCAAAAGTATTAGTATACCTGTGTGGTCGCCGCTGTGAAGTGGCGAAGGAATGCGCTGAATATTGTGCCAATGCCGGCGGGGAGTCCTGAAATATTCAAGTGAGGTAAACCCCCGCCTTCGCCGCGGGATGGTTACCTTCAAGTGTTCGCCCCCGCCAGTAGTCGACGGGACTCTCCCTCGACGAGTAACGTTTCTTCGCTGAAATATCCCGCCGGGAAGAACTGCGTGCAAAATGGCGTCATGGACAAGAAGACCAAAGCGCAGGCCGCGCCGGTTCGGGACCGGGCGCGACGCGCGACGTCGGCGACGAGCGGCAAGGTGGCGCCGCGCAAGCCGCACCCACCGCGGCTCGACAAGGAACAGGCGATTCTCGATTCGGCCGAGCGGCTGTTCGCGCAATACGGTTTCGAAGGTGTGTCGCTGGAAAGCATCGCGGCCGCCGGCGGCATCAGCCGGCACAATCTGCTCTACTATTTTCCCAACAAGGAGGCGCTTTATCGCCGCGTGCTCGACCGCGTGCTCGATCTGTGGCTGGCCTCCATGGCGGAAATTTCGGTCAGCGACAATCCGCAGGAAGCGCTGTCCGCCTATATCGCCGCCAAGTTGCGTTTCTCGCGCGAGCAGCCGACCGGGTCGCAGGTGTTCACGCGCGAGGTCATCGCCGGCGCGCCACGCTACGCCGAGGCCATTGAGCAGCGCGTCGCGCCGATGCTGCGCGAGGACCTGAAGACGCTGGAGAAGTGGGCAAGGGAAGGGCGCATCGCCCGCATCGATTTCACCCACCTCATGTTCATGATCTGGTCGGTGACGCAGGCCTACGCGGATCTGGCGCCGCAGTTCGCAATGTTGCTGGGCAAGCCGCAACTGGATGCGCGCGATTTCAGGAAAGCGGAAAACTTGCTGACGCGGCTGGTGATGGCGGGGTTGAAGAAGGGAAGTTAAGTTGATCCGTCGTCCCAGCGAAGGCTGGGACCCAGTCTGCTACACAATCTGTTCATATAAGTCATTCCAGTCAGGATTTGTCCTTTCGATCATTTGCAGTTTCCATAATCGCTTCCAAGCTTTGATGTTCTTCTCGCGACCAATCGCCGATGCCATCGTTTCGTGAGCTTCATACCAAACTAATGTATGGACAGAATGCATTTTGGTGAATCCATCCGCAAGGTCATTCTTGTGTTGCCATACGCGACTAATCAAGTCTGACGTTACGCCGATGTACAGAGTGGCATTCCTTTTACTAGCCAAAATGTAGACGCAAGGAAGTTTCAAAATGGTATCGTGTGGACTGGGTCCCAGCCTTCGCTGGGACGACGAGCAAAAAGATTAACCGCTCGCAAGAGAACCGGCAGCTCTAAACCACTCCCGCCCGCTCCAGCATCGCATGCAGCAGCACATTGCAGCCCGCGGTGATGTGCTCGGGCTTGGCATCCTCGATTTCGTTATGGCTGATGCCGTCCTTGCAGGGAATGAAGATCATCCCCGCCGGCGCCAGCCGCGCCATGTACACCGCGTCGTGTCCCGCGCCGGAGACGGCTTTCATGTTCGAATAACCGAGCTTTTCTGCCGCGCGCGCCACGGCCTGCACGCACTCGGCGTGAAACGGCTGCGCCGGATAGTGCGACACCAGGTCGATGGCGATCGGCAGGCCGGACTCGTTGCTGAGCTTTTCCGCGGCACCGCGAATGTCCGCGTCCATTTTGTCCACCAGTTCGTCGGTGGCGTTGCGCAGGTCGATGGAAAACTTCACGCGGCCGGGAATGACGTTGCGGCTGTTCGGGTGCACCTGCACCATACCGACGGTGCCGCGGCCATGCGGAGGATGGCGATAGGCGATCGCGACCACTTCCTGCATCAGTTTGGTGGCGACCTGCAGCGCGTCCTTTCTTAGCGCCATCGGCGTCGGCCCGGCGTGCGCTTCCATGCCGGTCACGGTGCAGTCGTACCACTTGATGCCGAGCACGCCGGTCACCACGCCGATGGTCTTGTCGTTGTCTTCCAGCACCGGGCCCTGCTCGATGTGCGTTTCAAAATAGGTGCCGATCGGATGCGCGCCGGGTTCCTCGGGGCCGATGTAGCCGATGCGTTCGAGTTCACCCTTCACGCTCTTGCCCTCGGTGTCTGTGGCCGCGTAGGCGTGCTCCAGCGTGAACGCCTTGGCGAACACGCCCGAGCCCATCATCACCGGCACGAAGCGCGAGCCTTCCTCGTTGGTCCAGAACGCGACTTCGATCGGCGCGTCGGTTTCGACCTTGTGATCGTTCAGCGTGCGCACCACTTCGATGCCCGCCAGCACGCCGTAGTTGCCGTCGAACTTGCCGCCGGTCGGCTGGGTGTCGATGT
>JBDTSU010000185.1:0-7064 GCA_039930965.1 Betaproteobacteria bacterium | reverse complement strand
GCGCATCGAACGACACCGCGGGGTCGAGTACCGCACCCTTGCCGGCGGCGTACAGCACTTCCTCGGATCCGTCGGCGCGCAACAGCATCAGGTCCGATCCCGCCGGCATTGCGGTCGGGTAGAACACGTCCGGCAGGCGCACGAACGTGTCGTTACCCAGGCGCGGCGCGCGGACGTAAACGATGTCGTAAGGAACCGGGCCCGCGAATGCGCCAACGGCCGTGAGCCAGAGCAGAATCAGCAGAAGGGGTTTGCGCATGAGGTTTCCGATGGGTCTGTCATGCTGAACGACACGGCGCAGCGGCGTAATGCGTAATAGTACGCAACTTTCATCACTGACACGCAGGGTCGGGTGAGAGTGCAGAATGACGCCCGCACCCGTCGTTCAACTGGAAGGCCAACGGCCGGCCCAGTATCGCGTTGCGTCGGAGCGTGGGCTTTCAACCGATCGGAGTGTTCAAGCGCGTTGGCCGCGAATTCGGTGTGTGGCAAGATGTCGCATGGTTTCAGCACCCGCTTCGATCGCAACCACTGGCCTGGCCGGGCAACGCATTCACACCGATTCATGCCTTCACCCCTGTTTGTGCAGTCTCCCGGGAGCAAAACATGGCCGTCGTTCGCTATCTTGTAAATGACGTAGATGCCGCTCTTCCGTTCTATGAAGCGCTCGGTTTCCGAATCACCGAACGTTGGGGGCCGCCGTTCGCCATGCTCGCGCGCGACGACCTGACGTTGTGGCTTAGCGGTCCCGGCACATCGGCTTCAAGGCCGTTGCAAAATGGTGCGGTCCCCCAGCCTGGCGGCTGGAATCGACTCGTGATCGAGGTTGAAAGCATCGAAGAGACGCAGCGTTCGTTGCAATCCTCCGGCGCGCGGTTTCGCAGCGATCCGATCGAGGGCCCTGGGGGGCAGCAAGTGCTTGCGGAAGATCCATCGGGCAATCCTGTTGAACTCTTCGAGGCGCGGCGTGAGTAGGGACACCGCGGGACCGGGCGGTGACGTGATGCCGTCGCCGGACAATCCTGACCTGGGGTTCACCTTCCACATGCGCCGGACCGGCGAGGTGCAACTCTTGCGTCGCGGCAAGATTGCCGGAACCCTGCGCGGCTCTGCCGCAGCGGAGTTTCTTGTCGAAATGCAGTCCTGCGCGGACTCTGAAGCGCAGCAGATCATGGCTCGCCTGACGGGCAACTACAAACACGGGAATGAGCGTCAGGCCATCGCGCATCCGAGAAACAACCCGAAGCTCGCGTGATGCAGGCATGTTCCGGGTAGGTCTCATCTCCGATACGCACAGTCTCCTGCGCGCTGAGGCGACGGCGTTTCTCGAAGGCTGCGACCACATCGTCCATGGCGGCGACATCGGTCGCCGGGGCATCCTCGATGAACTCGGTCGGCTCGCACCGGTGACGGCCGTGCGCGGCAACAACGACAATGGCGGATGGGCTGAATCGTTGCTCGAGACCAGATTCCTGCAGGTGGGTCAGATTCTGATCTACGTGATTCATGACCTGGCCCGGCTGGACATCGATCCGCGTGCCGCCGGCGTGCGCGTCGTCGTGTCCGGTCACTCGCACAAGCCGCTGATCGACGAGCGCGGCGGCATTCTCTACGTCAATCCCGGCAGTTCGGGGCCGCGCCGATTCAGGCTGCCGATCGCGGTCGGCGAACTCTTCGTCGACGGCCCTTCGGTATCGGCGCGCATCAACGAAGTCACGGACCCGAATGCGCATTGAGTTCGCGACCGCGCGCCTGCGGCTGCGGCAGTGGCGCGACTCCGATCGCGAACCGTTCGCGGCGATGAATGCGGATCCCGTCGTCATGGAATTCTTTCCTGCGCTGCAGAGCCGCGAAGCGAGCGACGCCGGTATCGACCTCTGGCAAGCGCAGTTCGCCGCCCAGGGCTGGAGCAACTGGGCTGTCGAGTCGATCGACTCCGGCCAGTTCATCGGGTTCGTGGGCCTGAGTGTGCCGCGCCGCGCCCTGCCGTGCTCGCCGTGCGTCGAAGTCGGCTGGCGCCTGGCTCGCGCCCAATGGGGAAAGGGCTTCGCCACGGAGGCAGCACTCGGCGCCCTGCGCGTTGGCTTTGAGCGCCTCGCGCTTCCGGAGATCGTAGCCTTCACGGCCCTGGGCAATTACCGGTCACGCGCGGTCATGGAGCGCATCGGCATGACCAATGCGAACCAGGACTTCGAGCACCCGGGTGTACCGGAGGGGCACTCGCTGCGGCTGCATTGCCTGTACCGAATAAAGTCGATATCGATAGCGGTCATCGCCGAGACGTGAGCATGCCCACGATGCCGACCGATACCGCCGGCAGCGAAGTGCCGATGCAGGCACTTACGACCGAACGGCTGCTGCTCGAACCGCTCGTGGTTGCGCATGCGCCGTCGATGTTTCCCGTCCTTGCCGATGCGGCTATCTATCGCCATCTCGACTACGGCCAGCCCCCGTCGCTGGACTACCTCCGGGATGTCTACGGGAAACTGGAGCTCCGCAAGTCGCCGGACGGAAGCGAAACATGGCTCAACTGGATCGTTTGCCCGTTGGGAAAACCGCCGGTCGGCTTCGTCCAGGCTACGGTTTTTTCGCCGGCCAGCGCCTGGGTTGCCTATGTGCTCGGCAGCGCGCACTGGGGCCAGGGCTACGCGATCGAAGCGACCACCGCGATGGTCGGGCACCTGGGATCTGCATGGGGCATCACGCGCTGCCTGGCGACCGTGGAAGTCGCGAATGCGCCGTCCATCCGGCTGCTGGAACGGCTCGCGTTTCACCGTGCCGGAAATGAGGAAGCCGAAGCCCATGACCTTTTACCGACCGAGTTGCTCTTTGTCCGGGCCCGTGGATAATCCGGCGTGGACCGGATGCTTCAGTGTCCTGACGGAAAGTTCACGCTGCGGGCCAAAGTCGAAGAAGTGCGATTGATCGGGTCCGGTCACGGGAGTCATTGATGCGCTCATTGGACGAAGAGATTGCGCGGCGGCTGCAGGAGGCCGCCGAATCGGGCGAACTCAGCCTGGCCAAGGCGTATGGCAAGCCGCTCGCCGAAGACTCGGGCTGGGACGCCACCCCCGGAGCGCTGCGGATGCCGATGAAGATACTCAAGGATGCCGGCGCCGTGCCGGCGGAGGTTGCCTGGTTCCACGAACGGGCGCGATTGCGCGCGCTGCTCGATGCGGCAACCGACCCGGATTCGCGGTTGTCGTTGCGGCAACAATTGAGCGAGCTCGAGCAGAAGCTGGCGCTGCGGCTGGAGGCGCTTCGCAGCAGCGGCAGCTTGTGACGGGGACGCCGCCCGCGGGTGGCGCCGACACTCAGGCGCCGCGTCATGCGGTCGGCCGTGCACTTCGCCACGACGGCGCCGATGCTCCAAGTTCTGCAAGGAATCCGATGCAGGTATTGCGTACCGAACGGCTCAACCTGGTCGCGGCCGGTCTGACGCAGCTCGATGCGGAGCTCGAATCGACCGCCGCACTCGGTCGCGTGCTCGCGGCGGAGATTCCTTCTGGGTGGCCGCCGGGTGAATACGACCGGGGAGCCGTCGAGTTCTTTCGCAGCCAGCTCGCCGTGAATCCGCAAGCGGTCGGCTGGTATGCCTGGTACGCCGTGTTGCGTGGCGATGCGGCCCGGCCGGCCATTCTCGCCGGCGCCGGCGGCTTTTTCGGTGCGCCGGACAGCAACGGTGTGGCCGAGATCGGGTACTCGATCGTTCCCGAATTTCGCGTGCGCGGCCTTGCCACTGAACTCGTCGCCGCACTCGTGGTATTCGCTCTCGATGCGCCGGGAATGCGCCTTGTTGTCGCGCACACCAAGCCGGAAAATGTGGGGTCGATCAGGGTGCTCGAGCGCTGCGGCTTTCGCGTCGTCGGCCCGGGCGATGAGCCGGGAACCGTATGCTATGTTCTCGGCAGCGGCGAAATCGGACCACTGCCGTGGCGCGGCGTGCGCACAAAGAGCCCGTAGCAGCATCGACCCCGCATGAGGCGGTCCGGATCGCAGAACCGTTCCTTAAGGAGCAGTCCCATGTCACACAACGAAGACGGCACGGCCGGACTGGCGGCGCGCAGGAAACTCCTGCGCTATGGGGCCGGCGCATCGGCGTTGGCGATGACCGGTCCGCTTTTGGCCCAGCAGCCTGCAGCCGCAACTGCACCTGCCACCGCCGCTGCGCCACGCGTCAAGGGGCCGCTGGTCTGGCTCGACCTGGATCAAGCCGAACTCGATGCCGCCTACGACCAGACCAAATATGCGCCGAATCTCCCGCAGATCGTGAAGCGCTACGCGACCAACAGCGACAGCGTCCGGGCCCGGCTCGGTCCGCCGCGCCGCTTTGCGTATGGACCGTCGGCGATCTCGAGGGGCTGGACGTCTACATCGCGGCGAAACCGAATGCGCCGGTCAACATCTTCATCCATGGCGGCGCCTGGCGGTCGGGTGCGGCCAGGGACTATGCGTTCCCCGCCGAGTTGTTCGTGCGCGCCGGCTCGCACCTGGTCGTGCCGGACTTCGTCGCGGTCGGCGATGCCGGCGGAAGCCTGCTGCCGATGGCGGAACAGGTGCGTCGTGCGGTCGCGTGGGTCTATCGGAGTGCGCAGACTTTCGGCGGCGACGCGAACCGCGTCTTCATCTCTGGCCATTCGTCCGGTGCGCATCTGGCCGGCGTCGCATTGACGACGGACTGGCGCAAGGACTTCGACCTGCCGGGGGACATTATCAAAGGCGGCTTGTGCTGCAGCGGCCTCTTCGACTTGAAGGCTCCCCGCCTTTCGGCGCGCAGTTCCTACGTCAAGTTCACCGATGAGATCGAGGAGGCGCTGAGCTCGCAGCGTCACCTGGCGCAGTTGAATGCGCCACTCGTCGTTGCGCACGGCACCCTCGAGACGCCGGAATTTCAGCGCCAGTCGCGCGAGTTTGCCGGCGCCGTGAAGGCAGCGGGCAAGCCGGTGCAGCTTCTGGTGGGCGAGGGCTACAACCACTTCGAGATCATCGAGACGCTGGCAAATCCATATGGGCTGCTCGGCCGCGCGGTCCTCGAGCAGATGAAGCTCGTCCCCGCTTGAGCGCGCCCCTGGAAGAGTTGCGATGAGCCGGGCCCCTCCCGGAATCACGCTGGTCGCGATCATCACCGTGCGCGCCACTGCGCTCGACCAGTTTCGCGCTTTCGAGCGGTACGCCGCCGCGGTGATGAAGCGGCACGGTGGCCGCATCGAGCGCACCGTGGTGGTTGCCGTGCCGGAGTCGCCGGATATCGTCAAGGAAATCCACGTCGTGACTTTCGCGAGTGAGGCGGCGTTTGCCGCATATCGCGGCGATCCTGGGCTCGGCGAATTCGCTGCGCTGCGCGAAGCGTCGGTCGTGCGCACCGAAGTCCTGATCGGCACGGACGGCCCCGACTATGGTTGCCCGTGACGATACTCGAACCCGTTCTTCCAGAAGCGTCGTCGACTGTCTTTCCTGGTCCGCGCAGCACGTACTGCGAAACCCGTTGCGGCCGGATCCGCCGCGGTAAAATGCCGGACGGCGACGCTGCCGATTTTGGCCCTGATTCACCCGATCGAGGTATGCCATGGATTTCGACAACTTCATCGCCGCCGCCTGGACTGACCACGCGGACAACTCGCAAGCGGTTGCGACCCGCCTGGCCGCGGCGCTGGACCGGATCGAATCGCCGGCCAATGTCGCACCGTTCGTCGCACTGGTGACGCACGTCTACGGCGAGCATCTCGGTTCGTGGGACGATGGGCTCGCGGTCCTCGATGCGGTGCGCAGCCTGCCGTCGGTGAACGGCGATCAAGCCGCCGCCGGAGCGGTCGGCCGCGGCATCGCTTTGTTGCGCTACGCCGGCGACAAGGGCGCCCTCCCGGACACGATCGGCCGCAACGACCGCATTGCTGTATTGGCGAATGCGGCTGGGGCGCTGGCCGGGCGCCACGAATTCCGGCGTGCGATCGCGGCCTATGCCGAGGCGCTCGAATTGGCCGCTTCCGGCGAGCTTCCAGCGGCGCCGGCGCCGCGTGCGCTGGCGGTCGGCGGCAACAACCTGGCGAGCGCGCTCGAAACCAGATCCGCGCCCGATGCGGAGGAGACCGCCGGCATGATCATGGCGGCGCGCGGCGCGTTGCAGTACTGGAAGATCGCGGGGACCTGGCTCGAAGAAGAGCGCGCTCATTATCGGCTGGCGCGCAGCCTGCTGCAGGCCGGCGATGCGGGCGGCGCGCTGGGCGGTGCACGGCGCTGCGTGGAGGTGTGTTCGGCGCACGACGCACCCGCATTCGAGTTCTTCTACGCGCACGCAGCGCTCGCTTTTGCGCAGCGCGCCGGTGGACATGCTGATGCCTATGCCGCTGCCCGTGGCGACGCGTTGCGTTTCCATGCGCAGCTCGCGCCTGACGATGCGCAGTGGTGCATCGCCGAGCTGCGCGAACTCGACGCGGCGGCGGATCCTGCCTGATCGGGCTGGTGCACCGGGCGCCTTCCTGCGCGAATACGGCGCGGAGATGTCGACGCCTGACAACATCCGGATGCTGGATGTGCTCGCCGCCCTGTCCCGTTCGGCCAACTTTTCGGTCGGCTGCTATTGCGCCGACGAGGCGCGTTGCCACCGTTCCGTATTGCGTGCGCTGCTGGTCGAGCGGGGCGCCAGCGTCGAATAGCGGCGATGGCCGCGCGCGCCGGCAGCCGATTCTCCGGTCGCCGAACGGTCGCTTTTTTGGCAGAATGCAGCCTTTGCTGCAGGCTTCCACTCATGTACGCGCTATTCGGTTCCGCAGGGTCCGGTTCGGCCGTCGTTGAAATCGCCCTCGAACGCACCGGCGCGCCGTACCGCATCGTCACCGCGTCGACGTGGGAGCCGGCTTCGGAAGTCGCCACCTTGCGCGTGCGCAATCCGTTGCAGCAGATCCCGACCTTGCAACTCGACGACGGCAGCGTGCTCACCGAAAGTGCCGCGATCCTGATCCATCTGGGGCTGGCGTTTCCGGAAGCGCGGCTGCTGCCGGCGGACGCGAGCCAGCGCGCGCAGGCGATCCGCGGCCTGGTTTACATCGCCGCCAATTGTTATGCGG
>JBDTSU010000184.1:0-7116 GCA_039930965.1 Betaproteobacteria bacterium | reverse complement strand
ATGGTGACACCGTCCTGACTGGCCGCGAGCTTCAGATCGCGCCAGGCGGCCGCCGCCGCCGGCGCCAGCAGGTACGCTTTTCCGTCTTCACCGGTCTCGGCCAGCTCAAGCGAAGCGGCCTCCGGATATTCGCACAGCCCGCGCCCGGTCAGCGTGGCGCGCGAAATGCCGAGTTGTTCAATAATCGAATCGCAGGAGGATGTCATCGGGCCGCCGCGTTGTCGGGTCACATCAAGCGTGCAGTCGGCTAAGCTACCACCAGTCACGGTTCGGGGAAAGCGTCATCATGCACGAGGTCAAGGCACTGCTATTCGATGTCTTCGGCACGCTGGTCGACTGGCGCGGCTCGATCGCGCGCGAGGCGCGCGACCTGCTCGCCCCGCTCGGCATCGCCATCGAATGGGAATCCTTTGCCGACGCCTGGCGCGACCAGTATCAGCCGGCCATGGAGGAAGTGCGCAGCGGCCGCCTGCCGTTCAGCAAGCTCGATGTCCTGCATCGCCGCAATCTCGATGTCGTCCTTGGGGCTTTTTCGCTTGATCGCGTCGATGAGGACACGCGCGCGAAACTCAATTGCGCCTGGCACCGGCTCGATGCCTGGCCGGATGTGGCGCGGGGGCTCACGCGGCTGCGGTCGCGATTCCGGGTGGCGCCCTGTTCGAACGGCAATATTTCACTGATGGTGGACCTCGCCCGCCGCAATGGGCTGGTGTGGGATGCGATTCTCGGCGCCGAACTGGCGCGCGATTACAAGCCCATGCCCGGCGTGTACCAGGCTGCCGCGGACGCATTGGACTGCGCGCCCGGCGAGGCGATGATGGTGGCCGCGCATTCATCCGACCTGGCCGCAGCGGCCGCCGTCGGATTGCACACCGCGTTCATTGCCCGGCCCGACGAACGCGGCCCCGGCAAAGGCGAGAGCCGCGCAAGCACGCCGGTCGATGTAACGGCGATTGATCTCATCGATCTCGCCGACCGACTCGGTTGCGCATGACCATCAAGCGTAGCGCAAGCGGCGGGCTGGTGTATTCCACCGAGACCGGGAGGATGTGCCCCGACTGCGGCCGGCCCGTCGCTGATTGCATTTGCCGGCAGAAGACAGACACCGCCGCCACCGACGGTGTGGTGCGCGTATCACGGGAAACCAAAGGCCGCGCCGGAAAGGGCGTGACCGTGATCAGGGGACTGGGGCTGGATCCCGTCGCCCTGACACAGCTGAGCAAGCAGCTCAAAGCCCGTTGCGGCAGCGGCGGCACCGTCAAGGACGGCAATATCGAATTGCAGGGCGACCACGGCGATACCGTCATTGCACGGTTGCGGGAACAGGGTTGGACCGTCAAGCGCGCCGGGGGCTAGCCTGCATGCTTGATGGGTCGGCCCCGCTTCATTGATATTTTGGCCAGCCCTCCCCCTCCCCGGATATCGCCGCCGCGCCGACGAACGGGTCTTTGACGCGCCCGTGACCTCGGTGCGCGCGGTGATGGGCCCGCCCGAGCAGCGCTGCTGGGTGGAGCGCCAGCAGGTGGTTGAAGGCGGGAGCGGCGAGCCCAATGTCGGTGGCGCGGTGCTCGGCGCGATCATCGGCGGCGTGCTCGGCCACCAGGTGGGTGGCGGGCGCGGCAAGGATGCGGCCACCGCCGGCGGCGCCGTGGCCGGCGCGTTGATCGGCGGCAACGCCGGCCGTGGCGACGGCGGCGTGGTGTCTGACAAGGACGTGCAGCGCTGCAAAACGGTCGCGGGCGGCCGGCCGGCCTATTGGGACGTGACCTACGTCTATCGCGGCGTGGAACACCGGATCCAGATGAGCGCGCCTCCCGGCAAGACCATCGCGGTCAACAGCCGGGGTGAGCCACGGCAGTAATCTCGGTTGCAGGTGTTCCGGGCAAGGCGGCCTCGCGGGGCCGCCTGTTTTCCGGGCCGCGAGTCAACTGACACGCATCGATCCTGACTCGTGCCGTGTCGCCAGCCGGGGATGCCGGCCATGCCCGTTCAATCGTCCTTGCGGTTCTCGCTCAACGGCGCGTTGCTGTCGGCGAAGGCAAAGCCGCTGGTTCCCGTGCGCTTGATCTGGTACATGGCGCGATCCGCCAGGCGACGGAGGGTGGCGATATCGGCGGCATCTTCGGGAAAGATCGAGATGCCGATACTGGCCCCCGACGCAATCGAGTGGCCGGCATAGATAACCGGCTGGCAGACCAGGGCGATGATCTTTTCCGCCACCGGGATGGCCTCCTGGCGGTTCTTCAGGTTGCCGAGCAGGACGACAAACTCGTCGCCACCGATGCGGGCCACGGTATCGTCCTCACGGGTGCAGTGGCGCAGGCGATGGGCGATCTCCTGCAGCAGCAGGTCACCGGCCTCGTGACCCCAGGTGTCGTTGACCGCCTTGAAGCCGTTCAGGTCGACAAACATGACGGCAACGCGCGTGCCATTGCGCAGCGCAAGCTGCATCTTCATTTGCAGCCGGTCATTGGCCAGATTGGCCGTCGGCAGACCGGTCAGGTGATCTCGGGCGGCCAACTCGGCGATATGGTCGCGCTGCTGCTGGACTTCGTGCAGCAGATCGAAAATGGTCTTCTGGTATTCACCGACCGCCGTGAACACGACGAACGGCATGACCGCAGTGGCGATCAGCAGGTTTGCCCACCCGGTCACGCTGACGGCATAGACGTTGGCGTCGAACGGTATTCGCAGGACACCGGTGGTGAACAGTGCCGCGGCGACGATCAGGAGCAGCGTCACGCTGATGGCGGTCATGACCCCGGCGCGCATGGAAAAAAACGTGCTGGTCAGCAGGCTGCAGATAACCAGGAACCATACGCCGGAGCCCATCAGTCCCAGCGTGAAAACACCCGACGCGCCGATCAGCGCGAACAGCGCGATGAAGATGAATAGTTTCGCGCGGTAAGAAATATGCGCGCGCGCAAAGAACAATCCCGCCGCCAGCAGGGCAACCACAATGTGCAGGGTGTAGACGCCATGCCATCCGGTCGAAAACGCACGCGCCACCGAGATCGGCGTGCCGATCAGGGCGATCAGGAACATGCCTCCCCAGAGACGATCGAGAAACGCATGCCGCAGCGCCAGCAGCCGGTCAGCGGCCGCGCCGATCGGCGGCGTCGGCAGCATCAAGTCACTCTTCCCGTGCGCCTGAACATGCGGAACAGGATAACAAAAGGCGGGACGCCGCTGTTTCCGCCGCGCCGGCATCGCCACCGCGAGTGTGAAAAGTCATCAATCGAGCCGGGACGGAAACCGCTGCCAAAACCGAATTGCCGAACAGAACTCAAGCACTGGCGCGGCTTGCGGGCCGTTTCCGCCTGGAACACCGCGCCAAATGGCGTTCCGCGACCACTTGGGCGGGTGATATCACGTCGGCTGCGCCGCGCGCATGTACGAGCATTGGTGCGCGGTGCGCACCCTACGGAGCGGCGAACTGCAGCCTTACCCGCATCTCCCGCCGCACGAACCACAAACTCAACAACGCCTGAAGCGTGTTCGCCGCCACCGAGACGTACCACACCTGGTCCAGCGTAAAGCCGGGCTGCCCGGACAGCCAGATCGCCGGCAGCGCGAACAGGAACAGCCGCGTGCCGGTGCTGATGAAGGACGGCCAGGTATTGCCCAGCGCCTGAAACAGGCTGGAACACGTGAACACCACGCCGAGGGCGACGAAGTTCCAGGAAATGATGTGCAGGAATTCCGCGCCGACGCGAATGACCGCGGTGTCGTCAGTAAAGAAGCCCACCAGCGCATTGCCCTGCCACTTGCAGAACAGCGTCAGCACCGCCATCACGCCGCCGCTGGCCAGCGCGGCCGAGCGAAAAGTCTCGCGCACGCGAATCTCATTCTTCGCGCCGAAGTTTTGCGCCGCGATCGGTGCCGCCGCAAAAGCAATTGCCATAGCCGGCAGGAAGATCATTTGCATGATGCGCCCGCCGACGCCGAATCCGGCCTGCGCAGCCGCGCCGAAATCGCGGATGATCCAGTAGATCACCGCGGTGAAGACCGCGAACAGCGCGAATTCGCCGCCGGCCGGCAGGCCGATATTGAGCATGCGCCGCCAGGTGGCCAGTTTCGGCGCCCATTCGGCGAGATCGAAACCGACGTAGTGTTCCAGCCGCAGGAAATACCACGTCAGCATGATCACGCCGACGCCCACCGCGATCGAACTCGCCAGCGCCGCGCCGGCGACACCCATCGGGTAGCCGGTTCCCCAGCCGGCGATCAGCACCGGCGCGAGGACGGCGTTCAGCACCACCGTGAGAGCCTGCACCACCATGGTGGGCTGGACGATACCGGTGCCGCGCAATGTCGAACCCATCACCACCAGTGCGAACTGCAAGGCGAGCCCGGGCGTGAACCAGTACAGATAGGTGACGCCGGCCGCGCGCGGCGCGGCATCGGCGCCGAGCAGATCCATATAGACGCCTGCCAGGCCGTAGCCACCGGCCAGCGTCAGGGCCGCACACACCATCGACAGCACCACCGACTGGTTGAAAATGTGATTGGCGTCCGGCCGGTCCTGGCGACCGACGGCATGCGCGATCAGCGCGACAGTGCCGACGCCGACCATTTGCGTGAGGGCCATGACGATGAACATAACGTTGCCGGCGGAGCTGACCCCGGCCAACGCCGCGTCCCCCAGGCGCGCGACAAAGTACAGGTCAACGATGAAGTACAGGGTCTGCAGCAACATGCCGATCGCGATGGGCAAGGCCATGGCGATGACATGTTTGAGGATGGACCCTTGGGTAAGGTCTTTCATGGTTTGTTCCAAAAGGGATGTTGAAAAAAGTAGCGGCGGCGCGACACGATCTGCCCGGTATCGCGCCTCTTCTCGCCAGCCGCCTGAATGTCTGCGACGGCTGATGAACGTCGCGGCGGTCGGGAGTCAATTTGCTTGCATGCTGCGCGGGGCATGGGCCGGTTCCTGTGCCAGCCCACTTTCCATCGCATAGAGTTCATCAATCGCTTACGGTTCTTCTTGTTCACGGGAAGCGGCTTCAGCCAGTGCGAGCGCGTGATTGCGCACGTCAGCCGGCCACCGCGCCACGGCCTTTGAGAATCGCTGGTTGTCGGCGGCAAACAATGCCCTTGTCGCGTCTTCAAATCCCGGTTCATTTCCCGCCATCGCATGCATGAACCGGTAGGTGGCTTCGCGGGCCTGGCGGACCCGATCCTCCTGCCGACTGGCGCGCGCGGCCTGTTCGACCAGTTTTCGCAGAGCCACGGAAGCCCCGCCTGTTTGTGACGCCAGCCAGTCCCAATGCCTTGGCAACAAGGTGACTTCACGAGCCACCACCCCAAGCTTGGGGCGGCCCACCGGCCTCGGCTCGCCGGCCGGTGCGTCGGCAGCCGGCGTCGCCGCCGGGCCCGGCGCAGGTCCCAGCTTCTTCAGTACCGCTTTCACCGAACCGCGCAGATCAATTTCCACCGGCCAGCTGTCGACCGCATCAAAGATCAGGACGGCGTCAGGACGGTTGGTGTCAACGAAGTTCTTTGTCTTCGCGGCAACCTCGCGCGGCGTCCCGAACGCGATGCGCTTGGTGCCTGCGAAGGCGATCCAGACAGGTTGTTGGTCGATGGTCATGGGAAAGGTCGATAGGTGAAGGAAAGGCGCATTATACCCGGATAAAATGGAGATTGTCAATATTACCCGGGTGAAATAATCCAGGCGGGCGTGTATGCCATAGGCCGCGCTTGGGGCGATCGCGATACGTGGCCCGCGTTCCTAACCGCGAATGTCTGCCGGGCCCGCATGAGCGATCAGCGCCTTCAACTGCTCTCCCCACCAAAGCCCGATCATGCGGATGAACTCGGCGCCGATCAGGCCATGGCGCGCCGGATGGTCGCGACGCAGCGCGCTCCAGCCGCGATGGATGACCGTCACGCGGGTACCCGAGGCGCTGGGGCTGAACAGCACTTCCACCTCGGTACGTTCGTCCGGCGCGAAATTCACCAGCCACCACCACAAATTGATATCCCGGGTAAACAGCAGGAAAGCTTCATCGGGCGCCACCGCCACGGTGATGGTGACGGTGGCCTGATCGCCGGCGGGAGGCGTGCCGCTCATTTGCGGCGGCGCACGGACCTGGCCTCGGCGTGCGCCTTGAAGGACCGCAACTGGTCACCCCAGAAAGCGTCCACGTCGTCCAGCCAGCCGCGCAGGGTCGCGAAGGTTTCAGGCTGAAGACGATACAAGCGCACCCGCGCATCGTCTTCCACCGCATCGTCGGTGATCACGCCGCTCTGGCGCAGCACCCGCAGATGGCGGCTCAAGGCCGGCGCGCTCATGTTGAGCGATTCGGCAATTTCCCCGGCACGGCATGGTTGCTCGCGCAACAGATCGACCACCGCGCGCCGGGTCGGGTCGGCGAGCGCGGCGAAGGCGCGGTCGACGGCGCTGTTGTCGGTCACCATGCCTGGGCTATTCCCGTCAGTCGCGCCATCAGCCACGGACCCGCTGCGTGAACCACCAGATATGTCCCTCCGGATCGACGGCGCCATAGCTGCGATCCGCCCAGTAATCTTCACCGTAGTCATGCACCGCCGGCTCATCGGCGATTCGGGCGCCGGCCGCGCGCGCCTGCGCGCAATGGGCATCGACGTCATCGACATATAGCATCATGCTCTGCGTATTCGCGCCACCCACCGATAACGGGCTCTTCAGATCGACACCCCAGCGTGCCGCCGCCGCACCGGTGCGTTCCTCGGAGACCATCACCATGCCGTCACCGTAGGTGAGTTCGCTGTGCTCGATGCGGCCGTTGTCACCCTCCACCTTCAGCCGTACCTCAAAACCGAAGGCATCGCACAGCCAGTCGATCATCTTGCCGGCCTCGCGATAGTAGATCCCGGAAGAAATGCGCGGCCAGCCCTGGGGGGTATCTTTCATGGTTGCCTGCCTTCGTGAATGAACGTGAAGTACCTAATGATTTTATTAATAGTTAATGATAATGTCAACTATCTTGGCGGTGCCATCAATCCTGCACATCGAAATGAGGGCGCCTTGAGATTTCGCACAGCGGGCGCGGGGCGTTTCGCGGCGTCTCCTATACTAGTGGCCTGTAACAGCCAATTCGAAACTGCCTTGCACGTCTGGCCGGCCGGCTG
>JBDTSU010000183.1:0-7140 GCA_039930965.1 Betaproteobacteria bacterium | reverse complement strand
CGGCCGATACGCCCGCAACGACTGAAACTCCTCGTCTCCCCTGATGGGGATATTGCCCTCGCCGCCGGCATGTGCATCCAGCGGCAGGGCGCCAGCGCCGGGGTCGGGCTTCGGATAGACCAGGCATCTGGTGCCGAAATCGACGTACGACCAGGCGTGAAAAAGCCCGGTCGGATACTCGGTAAATACTTCAACCCGATCGCAGCTGAGCCGTCCGCGGCGCAAGGCACGTACCGGCAGGAGCAGGGTGGTGCTGCCCGTTTCGCCCACGTCGGCGAACACCGGTTCGCCGGCCTCATGGCCTGCGCGGCCGGTGCGCCGGGCGCCGACCGAAAAACGCGGCATGCCCGGGTTCGAGAACACCAGCGCGAAATGCGCGGTATCGCCGGCAAATACCGCGTCTGCCTTGCCGGGCGCAATCGACAAACGCGCCAGGTTGCGAAACGTGTGCAGCATCGACATGCTGCCCATGCTGGCCAGCAGGAAGGTGAGCAGGAAGCCCAGCGAAAGGCTGTAGTTGATCGATGCGATCAGCAGCAGCAACAGGACGAAGGCGAAGAAGTATCCGGTGCGGGTGGGGAGGATAAATATCCGCCGCTGGGTGAGCACGACCGGCGGCGATTCGGGGAAACGCCCGCGGAAGATCCAGTCGGCAATGCGCTGGCGAAGGCTGATGCTGGCCACGTGCAGGTCCTGGGAAGGAATCAGGGAATCGCCACGGCCCGTATCAGTTCCAGCGCGGGATCGAGGATCTTGGTGTCGCCGCTCGCAACCGGGCGCAGGCGGTGGCCAACGACTGCCGGCACGATGGTCTGCACATCTTCGGGCAAGACCTGCCGGCGCCCGGCCATCATGGCCCAGGACTGCGCCGCGCGCAGGATGGCGAGGCCGGCACGTGGCGAGAGCCCCATGTCGAACCGCGCCGAATCCCGCGTGTAGTTGACCAATGCCTGCACGTAATCGATCAAGGCGTCGGAGGCAAATATCTGCGAGACGTCCTTTTGCAGGGACAGCAGGTCCTCGACCGTCATCGCCGGCTGGATCTTCGCGATCAGGTCGCGGCGATCCTCGCCTTTCAACAGCGCGCGCTCGGCGGCCAGGTCCGGATAGCCGAGGCGAATACGCATCAGGAAACGATCGAGTTGCGATTCCGGCAGCGGAAATGTCCCCACCTGATGCGACGGATTCTGTGTCGCTATAACAAAAAACGGCTCGGGCAGCTTCATGGTCTTGCCGTCCGCCGTCACCTGGTGTTCTTCCATGGCCTCGAGCAGCGCGCTCTGCGTCTTGGGAGAGGCGCGGTTGATCTCGTCGGCGAGAATGACCTGCGAAAAGACCGGGCCCGGATGAAACCGGAACGTGCTCGACTCGCGGTCGAAGATCGACACGCCGACGATGTCAGCGGGCAGCAGATCGCTGGTGAACTGGATGCGCTGGTAATGCAGGCCGAGCAGGCTGGCCAGCACATGGGAAAGCGTGGTCTTGCCCACGCCGGGGACATCCTCGATAAGCAAATGGCCGCGTGCCAGGATGCAGCACATGGCCATGCGAATTTGCTGGTCCTTGCCGAGTATGATCTGGCCCGCCTGCTTGAGGACGTTGGCCAGCGGATTGTTGACGAGTTGTTCTTTTTTCTCAAAAAGCATGACGGCCATTGGGGGAAAAGGATGATTGAGATTCTACGCCGGCCACGACGGCGGGTCTTGCCGGGGCACGGCATTGCGCCCCTGGCCTGACTGTGACAGTCTTATGGGCGCAATGATTCCAACCGGTCGCGAACAAGCCATGACAACCGCCTTTATTACCCATCGGGATTGCCTGAAGCACGAGATGGGGCCGCACCACCCCGAAAGTCCGGCGCGGCTGCAGGCGGTGTACGACGCGTTCGCGCAGTCCGCACTGATGGCCCGGCTGGTCGCCGTCGAGGCACCGCTCGCCACGCGTGAACAGCTGTCTGCCGCCCATTTGCCGGCGTATGTGGATGGGGTGTTTGCGGCGGCGCCGGGGCATGATTACGCCTACCTCGATCCAGACACGTCGATGAACCCGTACTCGCTGGCCGCCGCCCGCCGCGCGGCGGGGGCTGTGGTGGAGGGCGTCGATCTGGTCATGGCCGGGCGCGTCGATAATGCGTTCTGCGCCGTCCGGCCGTGCGGCCACCACGCCACGCATGACCGGCCGATGGGATTCTGCATTTTCAACAATGTGGCGGTCGGCGCCGTCCACGCCTTGAAGGTGCATCGACTGGCGCGCGTGGCGATACTCGATTTCGATGTGCACCACGGCAACGGTACCGAGGACATTTTTCACGACGATGAGCGGGTGATGCTGTGCTCGAGCTTTCAGCATCCGTACTATCCCGGTACCGGGGCCGACAGCGGCAACACGCATATCATTCCGACGCCGTTGCCGGCGCGAACCGGCGGGGCCGCCTTTCGCAAAGCCATCGAGGCGACCTGGTTTCCCGCGCTTGAACGTTTCCAGCCCGAGTTCCTCATCGTCTCCGCCGGCTTTGATGCGCACGCCGACGATCCGCTGGCCTACCTGGAATTGCATGAGGACGACTACACCTGGATCACTGAACGAATTCGCGAAATTGCGGACAAATATGCCGATGGTCGCCTTGTTTCCGCTCTGGAAGGCGGCTATAACCTGGCGGCACTGGGGCGCAGCGCGGTCGCGCATGTGACCGCGCTTATGTAACGGCAAGAATCGCGGGGCAATTTGAGCCTGGCGACCGTCCTAACACCGCGATTTTCCTCGCGAAAATGCGCGGTTTGCCGTAAAATGTCAGGTTAATCTGGACTCCAAGAAAGGGCACGCGATGTGCCCTTGTTTTTTGCGGACCGTCCCTCTAGCAGGTCATTTGCCAAGACAGCGCGTAACCACATGAATCACATACGTAATTTTTCAATCATCGCGCATATCGATCATGGCAAATCGACCTTGGCCGACCGGATCATCGAACGTTGCGGCGGACTTTCCTCGCGGGAAATGGAATCGCAGGTCCTCGATTCAATGGATCTGGAACGCGAGCGCGGAATCACCATCAAAGCCCAGACCGCCGCCCTCAAGTACCTGGCGCGGGACGGAAGCACTTATGACCTTAACCTGATCGATACGCCCGGCCACGTCGACTTTTCATATGAGGTTTCACGTTCATTGTCCGCCTGTGAAGGCGCGTTGCTGGTGGTCGACGCCTCGCAGGGCGTCGAAGCGCAAACGGTCGCGAATTGTTATACGGCCACCGATCTCGGTGTCGAGGTCACGCCGGTGCTCAACAAGATCGATCTTCCCAGTGCCGATCCGGCCCGCGTCATCGAGGAAATCGAAGACATTATCGGCATTTCCGCCACCGATGCGGTGCAGTGCAGCGCCAAGACGGGATTCGGCATCGACGATGTCATCGAGACGGTCATTTCCAAGGTGCCCCCGCCAAAAGGCAGTGCCGATGCTCCCCTCAAGGCGCTGATCATCGACTCCTGGTTTGACAACTATGTTGGTGTCGTCATGCTGGTCCGGGTTGTCGATGGCGTGGTCAGGCCAAAGGACCGGATCCTGTTGATGGCGACCGGCGCCCAGCACCTGGTGGAACAGGTCGGCGTATTCACGCCACGGTCGCAGGTGCGAACGGAGCTTTCCGCAGGGGGCGTGGGTTTCATCATTTCCGGGATCAAGGAACTGAAGGACGCCAAGGTAGGTGATACCGTTACCATGGTCGACCGCCCGGCTGGCGCACCGTTGCCGGGATTCAAGGAAATCAAGCCGCAGGTTTTCGCGGGCCTTTATCCGATCGAATCCAATCAGTACGACTCCCTGCGCGACGCGCTGACCAAATTGCAGTTGAACGATTCATCGCTGCGCTTCGAGCCGGAAACATCGCAGGCGCTCGGATTCGGCTTTCGCTGCGGCTTTCTCGGACTGCTGCACATGGAAATTGTGCAGGAGCGGCTGGAGCGCGAGTTTGATCAGGACCTGATCACCACTGCACCGACCGTGATTTACCAGGTCATGCTGAAGGGCGGGGAGGTGGTGGAGATCGAAAACCCGTCACGGCTGCCGGAGCTGTCGAAAATTGAAGAAATTCGCGAACCGATCATTACCGCCACCATGCTCATGCCGCAGGAATATGTGGGCACCGTGATGACGCTTTGCAACCAGAAGCGCGGCCAGCAAATCGACATGGAATACCATGGCCGCCAGGTCATCCTCAAGTATGAAATGCCGATGAACGAAGTGGTGATGGATTTCTTCGACAAACTGAAATCGTCTTCGCGCGGGTACGCTTCGCTGGACTACGAATTCAAGGAATACCGCGCCGCGGACCTGGTCAAACTCGATATTCTGATCAACGGCGAAAAGGTCGACGCGCTGTCGCTGATTGTGCACCGTGCCAACAGCCAGTACCGCGGCCGCGACCTCGCCGCCAAGATGCGCGAACTCATTCCCCGCCAGATGTTCGATGTCGCGGTGCAGGCGGCGATCGGCGCCAATATCATTGCGCGCGAGAATATCAAGGCGATGCGCAAGAACGTGCTGGCCAAGTGCTATGGCGGTGATATATCGCGCAAGCGCAAACTGCTCGAGAAGCAGAAGGCAGGCAAGAAACGCATGAAGCAGGTGGGCAATGTGGAAATTCCGCAAGAGGCTTTCCTGGCGATTCTCCAGGTGGAAAGCCGATGAACGGCAAGACGTGAAATGACGAGTCGCCTGTCGGCCTTGCGCGGGCAGCCGGAATTGCCGGTCACGCGCGGAAACAGGCAATTTGTTCTTGGAAATGTTTCATCCCGGCCATTCCGCGGGCGCAATGCGAAATATGCGGCACGATGACCATCGGTGTAACCGCGCATGACAATTTGAAAGGCATCGACAATTAAATGAATTGGGAAACAATTGGCTGGCTGGCGCTCTGCGGGAGCGGAATCCTCATCGGGGCGGGTTTTATGGTCGGCAGGAAGGCGGCTCCCGCCGGACATGCAACCGTGGCGGCCGGCGAAAATCCGCATCCGCTGCATGCCTGGCTGGAAATCGCGTGGCCGGTATTTTTCATCGCGGCAATGGGCATGCTGGCGCTGAAGGAGATCCTCGGGTTCGCCGCCGTCCTGCTGCTGGCCACCACCATTACCGGGCTGATCTGGGGCGTCGACAGCGCGGTGCTCCGGTCGAAACGCGGCGCCGCGGCGGAGCCCATCGTCGTGGAAATGGCGCGCAGCTTCTTTCCGGTCATCCTGATTGTGTTCCTGCTGCGATCATTCCTCTACGAACCTTTCAAGATCCCGTCGGAGTCGATGTTGCCGACGCTGCAGGTGGGTGATTTCATACTGGTCAACAAGTTCACCTACGGCGTGCGCCTGCCGGTGATCAACCGCAAGATCGTCGAGACGAATTCGCCGCAGCGCGGTGATGTCATGGTGTTCCGCTATCCGGAAGATCCGGCCAAGGACTTTATCAAACGGGTGGTTGGCCTACCCGGCGACCGGATCGCGTATGTCCAGAAGCGCCTGTCGATCAATGACACGCCGATTGACACGCAAAGCCTGGGCACGGCAACGGAAGTGGACAAGCGCCTCGGTTTCCGCCGTTTCGAGTCCTTCCGCGAAAAATTTGGCGAGAAAAGCCACACCATCATGGCCGATCCGGACATGCCCGGCGTGCGCCTCGGCGGTGTCCGGCAGTTCCCCAATCGCGACAATTGCGAATACAATAATAGCGGCGTGGTGTGCACGGTGCCGTCAGGGCATTACTTCATGATGGGCGACAATCGCGACAACAGCGACGACAGCCGCTATTGGGGTTTTGTCCCGGAACAAAACATCGTCGGCAAGGCCGTCTTGATCTGGATGAACTTCGGGTCATTCAAGCGCATCGGCTCGACCATCGAGTAATTTGCAGCGCAACCTGACCATACAAGCAGGCTTCAAGGATCCTCATGAAAACACCACAAAAAAGTCTTCAGCGTCAGCGCGGCATGGGTTTCCTCATGCTCATATTCATTTTCGCGGTGGGCGCCGTGGTCCTGTTTCTCGGCCTGAAACTGTTTCCTGTCTACAGCCAGCTATTCAACGTGAAAACGGTTATCAAGGCGATGGCGAGCTCCGAGGAGGTAAGGACAGGAACGGTCTCCGAGATTCGCAAGAGCTTTGACCGGCGCGCGACGATTGGCTATGTCGAGGTCATTACATCGGAAGACCTTGAGATTACCAAGGAAGGCGGCGAGACCGTGGTGATGGCCGCATGGCAGCAGAAGATTCCCCTGTTTCCCGGCTATACGCTGGTAGTCGACCTGAGCGCAAGCACGGCAGACAAATAGCCCCCGGGGCCGAAATGAGCCCAAATGCACTTGAGGCCAGGCTCGGGCACCGGTTCGCCCAGCCAGAATTGCTGAGCCAGGCACTGACACATCGCAGTTTCGGCGTGCCGCACAATGAACGCCTGGAATTTCTCGGTGATAGCATCCTGAACTGCGCGGTCGCGATTCTCATTTATCGCCAGTACCCCGACATGCCCGAGGGACAGTTAAGTCGCCTGCGTGCAAACCTCGTCAATCAGGCCTCGCTTGCCGACATTGCCGTTACGCTCGGCCTGGGAAATTTGCTGCGCCTTGGTGAAGGCGAACACAAGACCGGCGGGGCCGCGCGCCCATCCATCCTGGCCGACGCGCTCGAGGCGCTGCTAGGGGCAATCTACCTTGATGCCGGTTTTGATCGTGCCGCGGCAGCGGTGCAGTTTTTGTTCGCAAAACGCCTTGAATCCGCGAATGAATGCCAGCCCGCCAAAGACGCCAAGACCGCGTTGCAGGAATGGTTACAGGCGCGCCGGTTGCCGCTTCCGCAATACACAGTCGTCAAGATCGAAGGCGAGGCACATCGCCAGCAGTTTCATGTGCGCTGCGAAATACCGTCCCAGTCAGTGACCGCGGTCGGACGCGGACACAGCCGCCGTACAGCTGAGCAGGATGCAGCCAGCCAGGCGTTTGCCCGTATCAACGAACCATCCCCCGGGAAACTTGCATGAGCGCGGCATTTCGATGTGGCACGGTGGCAATTGTCGGCAGGCCCAATGTCGGCAAGTCGACGCTGCTCAATCATCTGATCGGGCAGAAGGTCAGCATCACGTCAAACAAGGCACAGACGACCCGCC
>JBDTSU010000182.1:0-7202 GCA_039930965.1 Betaproteobacteria bacterium | reverse complement strand
CACATGTCGTTGACTACCAGCCGCGGGCTGCCGTCGTTGCTGGCGTACGGCTGACGGACAAGCTGCTTGCTGCCGCCGATGCCGTTGATCGTGTAGGTAAGCGCGGCGGTGGATTCACTGGTGTAACTGATTGATGCGGAACCGACCGGTGAATTCGCACTGAATCTCGAGGCGTCATACGCCGTGTTGGGTGAAGACGTTGGCTGATACAGCAGTCCGGAATAGACCGTTGTCGTGCCGTTCCAGCTGCCGCCCGGCATGGTGTACCAGACCGGGTTGCCGGCGTTGTCGTAGACAAACAGCACCACAAACTGGATCGTGCCATGCTGGCTGACCGACACTCCCCAGCCGTTCTCGGCCATCCCGCCCCACCAGAGGTCGCTGTAATCCAGCGGTCCGCCGGCGGCCACATTCACCGGGACGTAGACCTGCTCAAAGCCGATGCCGGTCGGGCTCGGCAGCGTGACCACGTAGGTATGCTCACCCGCCGCCACCGCGCTGATATGGCAGGAGGCAACACCGGCGTCGGCGCTTCCGCCGACCGGTGAAAGTGCCATCGCCGAACATCCTTGAAGCGTCGTGCCGTTTTCATAGAAGCTGATCAGGCTGGCAAGCCCTTTCTGCACGACGAATGCGTTCAGCGTCAACGTGCCGCCGGCCACCGGCGCCAGTGGGGATGCGGTTGCCGTCAGGGTTGATCGAACGATCGACACCATCTGCGTCAGCGATGTGACCGCGGGCGCGTTGCCGGCATCGCCACTGTAGGCGGCGTGATAGAACACCGGATCGGTTTTCAGATGCTCGCCAAGCACGATGCATTCCGCGAATCCGCCAACCAGCGGGACGCCCGTGCAGACCGGTGCGATAACGGTGCCGTTTGGACCGGCATGTATGACGGTGAAATCCACCGTTCCGGTCGGACTTGAGCCGCGCACTTCCGCCTGCAGTACTACGGGTTCGCCGAACTGCGCCATGTTGACCGATGACGTCAGGATGAGTTGCGTGCCCGTTGGGCTCGTCACACTCATCGAAAAGGTGGCGCTCGTCGAACTTGGAACGGCGTCGGTGATCGTCACCGTGTAGACCGTGCTCGGGCTGACGGCCGTCGGTGTTCCCGAAATCTGGCCATTGGTCGTGTCGAAGATCAGACCGGCCGGCAGGGCGGGGCTGATCGAAAAGGTCAGTGTTCCGGTGGCGCCGGAGGAGGTGACCGGTATGAATGGTGTCACCGCTACGTTCACCGGCAGCGAAATCGCCGATGCCGCGCCGACAGCCGCGATGATCTGGCCGAGGTTCGCGATTTCACCGGCGGCGTAGTACCACACGAATTCGTCGCTTTGGCCGACGGCAAGATCGTTCATGCGCACAAACAGCGCGTAGGAGCCGTCGTTGGTGAGCGTGATCGACGAGGTCGCCGGGTTCTGCTGGTAAGAATTTGAGAAACTGCAGCAGTTGTTGATGCTGGTATAGGCGCGCGAAGAAGTCGAAAAGAACAACACGCCGGTCGATCCCGATGAGACCTGCAAGGCGGCCGAGCGTACCGAGGCCGAGGTGATATTCTCAAACACACCGTTGACCAGGTTGCCGCGCCACTTGGTGGGGCTGTCAGTCGTGCCGACCCAATCGTCGCGCGTGCCCACCCAGAGACGCAGATTCTGCAGTGGCATGGCATCGGTATTGGTCACCCGCGTGACGATCCGGACGAAAGAATCGGTCTGGCCGAGGGTATAGGTATTGCGCACCTGGAAGGTCTGACCGCCAACGTTGACATTGCCGGTGGACACGATCGTGCCGTAGCCGTTGTCGCCTGCAGTTCTGACGAACATGCTGACATCCAGCACCTGGCCGCCCAGGGCGGGATTCTGTGTGATCACGCCGTTCAGGTTCCAGTTGCTGGTGCCATCGCCACCAACCCCGATCGCGTTGTCGAGCGGATAACTGCTGTACGTCAACTTGTACCAGCCACCACCGGCGAGAACCGAGTCATAGTAGAAGGGCTGCTGCAGGTTGCCAAGGGAATTTACCGATGCTTGCGTGCCGGTGCCGAATCGCAGGCGGCCGTTCTGGAACGATTCATAGGCTTCCACCGGCCAGGCCGCGGCGAGCAGGGCGAACAACATCACCGAGGCGAAAGCGCCGGACAAGCGGGACCAGATGGCCTTGACGGGCGTGCCGGACTGGCGCGCCGATCGACCATGTCCCGCGCCGATTCCTGAAGGACAGGACCTGCCTCCAGACAGGGTATTTGCGCGTAGCATTTTTTTCTCCAAATATCAGTCTTCGTGAGCGTAGCGGCAGGCTTTCCATGCCGGGCCATTGATGAAAGCGGCGTCCGCCATCCAGCCGTACTTTTGGTGCCGGATGGACTCGTCTTCCTTCGTGCTGATGTGTCGAATCTCCGGTGCCACTGATACTCTTGCGCGCCTCATTTGCACTCAACTTGACAACCGTCAAGATCGATTCAATGAAAGCAAAATAGCCTGATCAGGGCGCTGGGAATGCCTCGCGTGGGCAGGTATGTCCAGGCAATCGGCTTGCGCGCTTCATGCGCGTCATTCGCCGGACGCGGCTTCACGGCCTCGGCGGTCACTTAAATCAAATTGAGGCGCCGTGCCAACAATGCAGGAGTTGCCGTGATGTGATACGGCTCGGCGTTGATGTCGCCAGGCATGGGGGCGCATTGGCCAAGAATACTCATGAAACTCCAGCACTGGCGCGCCTTTCCGGGCATTTTTGGCCTGAAGACCGCCACGGTGCTTGAGTTTGATGCGCCGGCTTCGGCGCGTGTGCGCATCGCCTGCGGCACGTTCGCCTCCTGCAACGGGTGCTACGCGCAGGATTGTTACTTGATGCGCCGCTTCTGGTAATCCTCTTCGATCGTATCGCGAAAGAAACTGGCCATCGACGACGAGGAAGAAAAGCGGCGCCACACTTCCGCCGAGACGTTGGCGTATTCGAACGTGCCCGTGGACTGCTCGATGACGAGGACGCGGCGCGCGGCATCGTAGCCGATGGCGCGCAGATTTCCCACACTGACCTTCTTCATTTCCATGACGAGCGCGCGTCAGTCGTAATGGCCGCCAAACAGTTCGTCGATGCGCGCCATCACCTCCGGCGACAGCTTGCCCGCGACTTCGAGCGCTTTCATGTTCTCGCTCATCTGCGACAGGCGCGATGCGCCGGTAATGACGGTGGACACGCGCGGATTCTTCAGGCACCAGGCGATGGCGAGCTGCGAGGTGCTGCAATCGAGATCCCTCGCGACCGCGGCCAGTTTGCCGACAATGGCATTCTTCGCCGGGTCGAGCAATTGTTCGCGCATCCACGCCATGTTTTTCAGGCTGCCGCGGCTGTCGGCGGGAATGCCGTTGGCATACTTGCCGGTCAGCAGGCCTGAGGCCAGCGGGCTCCAGATGGTGGTACCAATGCCGAGTTCGTCGTACAGGCGCGCAAATTCCTGCTCGACTTTCTTGCGGTGGAACAGATTGTATTGCGGCTGCTCGACCACCGGTTTGTGCAGGTGATGCCTGTCGGCAATATGCCAGGCACCCATGATGTCGGCGGCACTCCATTCCGAGGTGCCCCAGTACAGCGCCTTGCCCTGGGCGATCATGTCGTGCATCGCGTGCACCGTTTCCTCCAGCGGTGTATGCGCATCCGGGCGATGGCAGTACACCAGGTCGACGTAATCGAGCTGCAAGCGCTGCAGCGAATGATCGATGGCCTGCATCAGGTATTTGCGGTTCAGGGTATTGCGCTCGTTGACGCCATCACCGAACTTTGCAGGCAGGCCCCAGAAAAATTTGGTGGAGACCACGTAGGTCAGCCGGTCCCAGCCGAGTTTCTTCAACGCCGCACCCATCAATTGTTCCGACTTGCCGCTTGCATAGATCTCGGCATTGTCGAAAAAATTGACGCCGTGATCGCGTGCCGCGCTCATCAATTCGATGGCGGCGTCCTCTTCCACCTGGTTGCCGTAAGTGATCCACGATCCAAACGACAGTGCCGATACTTTCAGTCCGGCGCGCCCGAGTCTTCTGTATTCCACGTCAGTCTTCCTTTTCCTGGTCGATATCCTGATACGGGTTGACGATCACCACGCGCGTGCGCTTGGGGCCGGCGGCGAATTTCTCCATCTTTACCAGTACCGGAAACAACTCCTCCAGCCTGGCACGCGCATCCGGCTCCTTGTCGAACAGCAGCAACTGGCCGGATTCACCCTTGACATCGCGCCAGCTATCGGGCCGCGCATCGTCATCCTGTACCTGCAGTTTATAACTTGGCATATTGTTGCTCCCGTAAGTCGAGCGTCAGTACATTTCCTGGAACACCAGCGGCGAAAGCGGCTCGGAAAACAGATAGCCCTGCGCTTCGACGCAGCCGTATCGAATCAGGTATTCCAGTTGCGCATCGTGTTCGACGCCTTCGGCCACCACCCGCAGCCCCAGGCTCCTGGCCAGGCCGATGATACCGCGCGCAATCGCCGCGTCGTCGGAATCGGTGGTGATGTTGCGAACGAACGACTGATCGATCTTCAGCTTGGCAATGTCAAACCGCTTCAGGTAAGCGAGGTTCGAGTAGCCGGTGCCGAAGTCATCGATCACCAGCCGAAATCCCTGCTTGCCCAATTCATCGAGCGTGCCCAGCGCGCGGTCGCCCTGGCTCACCAGCCCGGTTTCGGTCAGTTCGATTTCGACGTCCGCCGGCGTCAGCTGAAACTCGCGCGTGGCCGCCAGCAGCACATCGACCAGATGCCGCGTCCGGAACTGCATCGCCGACACGTTCACCGTCACCGGAAACCGGTCGAGACCGGCATCGCGCCAGCGCCTGAGCTGCGCGCAGGCTTCGCGGATCACCCATTCGCCGATGCCGACAATCAGTCCGGTGTCCTCGGCGATAGGAATGAACCGCGAGGGCGATACCGAACCCAGCGATTCACTGTTCCAGCGCAGCAGCGCCTCGACGCCGATCAGCTTGCACTCGGGCAAGTGGAAAATCGGCTGATAGGCCAGCGTGAATTCTTTACGTTGCAAAGCCCGCCGCAGCGCGCTTTCGACAGCCAGCCGTTCGGTCACTTTGTCGTTCATCTCGGCACGGAAGAAACTGAACTGATTGCGCCCTTGCGCCTTGGAGTGATACATCGCCAGGTCGGCATTCTTGACCAGGCTGTTCAGGTCTTCGCCGTCCTCCGGCCAGATGGCGATGCCGATCGACGGGGTGATGATCAGATCGCGCCCGGCCACCATATACGGCTGGCTGAGCGTCTCGACCATTTTCTCGGCGAGCCGCGCCAGCGCCGCGGCCTCGGTCGTGCCCGCCAGCATGACAATGAACTCGTCGCCGCCATGCCGGGCGACGGTATCGGTCGCGCGGGTGGCGGCAGTCAGGCGATTGGCCGTTTCTGCCAGGATCTGGTCGCCCACGTGATGACCCAGTGAATCGTTGATGTTCTTGAAATGGTCCAGGTCGATGAACAATAGCGCCAGCCCACCGCCATGCCGCTGTGCCTGCCGGGTGGCAAAGTCGAATCGCGTCGCCAGCAGCAACCGGTTTGGCAGGCCGGTAAGGAAATCGAACTCCGCCAATTCGCGGATCTGCGCTTCGCTGCGTTTCTTCTCGGTGATGTCGCTGCCCACGCCACGATAGCCCTTGAATTGGCCGGCACTGTCGAACTGCGGATCGCCGGAGACGCTGACCCAGAGGATTTTTCCGTCCGGCAAGGCAAAGGCATACTGAAAATCGCGAAACGATTCGTGCGCTTCAACCTGCCGGCGGTGTTCATCCATCTGCTCATTGCTGATGCCAAGATAGGCAATGTCCCAGCGCGGGTGCCCATATCGCTGCGTGGGATCGATTCCCGCCGACCTGCTCAGTCCGCCGGAAATGTGCCTGAAGTGGAACGACTCGTCCTGCTCCCAATACCAGTCTGAGGACATTTCCAGCAACCCGGTCAGGCGCTGTTCACTCTGTGCGAGTTTTTCCTCGGCCTGCTTGCGCGCCGTGATGTCCAGGCGAAAACCAATCACGCCGCCGTCGGCCGTCTTGCGATCCGACACCAGCAGCCAGGTGTCATCGCCCAGCAGCCATTCGTAATCGCCCTCGTCGGGATCGAGATGCTTCGCCACACGGGTGGCAACGTACATTTCTTCATCCTGGCGCGTGCGGTGCTCAAAACCACGCCGGAAGAATGCCCGGGCGATATCGGCGTAGTACGTCCCCGGTACCATCATGTCCGCGACTTCGGAATAGATCTCGCGGAAACGCCGGTTGCAAAATACCAGTCGGTCGTCCGGACCATACAACACCACGCCCGATTCAAGGTGGTCGAATGCCTCGACAATCTGCGCCAGCCTGCCGTCCGCCGCCTGCAGCGCGGCCGTCAGCTGCGCGGACAGCTCGTCCGTCGCCGGCCTGGCGGCGGGATTCGTGGAGGGGGAAATCATGGCGATTGATCGATCAATTGAGCCTGCGCAATGTGCCGAATTATCAGTGTTGGGTTGGGCTGCCATGGTTACTCGTCCTGCCGCGGATCAATCCGCTGGCCAATCAATCCTCGCTATCGCGAAACTGCCTGACTTCTTCTTTCAGCGCGATCCACCACACGCGGCCCTTGGGTTCGTGTTTGCCGCACGGTGTGAAACTGGCAAACCCGGGATAGCGCTTGCCGAGGTTGTTCGGATCTTCGCGGCGGTTGCGCGGCGGGGCAATCAGCTTGCCGTCCTCCGCGGCCAACGGGAACAGCCAGCACCCCATGGGTTTATACGCCCATTTGTGCTTGCCCAGCTTGACCGCGAGTGTCTGCAATCCGCACTTGCCGTCGGCCTCGGAAAACGCGCAGCGCGTATTGGCGAAGTGATCCGGCTTGCGCTGGTATTGAAAGGGCCGGGTCTCGGTCTTGCGGCCGCTGTTGCCCTCCCACTCGCCGTCGACGACATAGGTGTCAGGCAACTGGCTGAAATGCCCGGGGTACTTTTTTACCAGCCGATGAATCAGGCGCTCTTCGGCCGGTTGCAGGAACGCTCCATCGCTGCAGCAAATGCCCTCACATGCGCCGAGATCGCAATAGTGCAGCCTGGCGGCGGCTTTGCGCGGACGGCGCGCGGCCTTCCCGGTTGCCTCCGTGGTCATGCCGTCATCTCGCGGATGTCAAAAGTTCCACCATTGGTCAATTTTCCCTCCTTGATAAGACCGAGAATATCGCG
>JBDTSU010000181.1:0-7220 GCA_039930965.1 Betaproteobacteria bacterium | reverse complement strand
GCTTCAAGATCACCACGGACGAGTTTCCGCGCACGCCCAACGGAAAATACGATCGCAAGCAGACATTGAAGATCGTCTTTGGCTGAGCGGCGCGCTTATTGAAGAGAGACCCCATGTCATTCCCCCCGCGTTTCACCGCATTGTCCGGCGAATGGAAAGGCACCAAGCGGGTTTACCTCAGCGGCGCGTCGGGCCCGGAAAAGCTTTCGGCCTCGCGCATGACTATCGCCAAGGCCGCGCGCGGCACCTTCCTGCTGCTCGATTACACGTGGAAGTTTGAAGCCGATTCACATGAAGGCGTGCTGCTGCTGGGTTACGACGACAGCCAACGCGCGGCAACCGCCGCATGGGGCGATTCCTGGCACATGAACCGCAAGGTCATGCATTGCACCGGTGAAATCGATGGCGACGGCGTGTTCAACGTGCGCGGCAGCTACGAGGTGCGGCCCGGTCCCGATTTGGGCTGGCGCATCGCGCTGAAGGTTATCGACGCGAATTCCATTACCCTCGTCATGCACAACATCGCGCACAGGGGCACGGAAGAACTCGCGGTGCAGGCGGAGTTTGCGCGGGTGGGTTAGGGCGATGTTCACTGGGATGACCGTTGCGCAGGTTGGGTTAGGCGAAGCCGTAACCCAACAGGCAATGGCTCAACTTGGAAGATCTGTTGGGTTACGCCGCTTCGCGTCTAACCAAACCTGCTGTCCGGCGGTCTCGAGTTGTTCCCAATCGCGCAGAACGCCATTTGGCGGGCATCCCGGACCGAAAATGCCTGAAGAACCGCGCCAGTACTTGAGTTTGCACATGGGAATTTCTCGAAACCTCTAAAATTCGTCATTCCAGCGTAGGCTGGAATCCAGTCCATCGTATCTCTAGTAACTTGGAAAGGGCTAGGTCCCCGCCTACGCCGGGACGACGGGTCTTTAGAAGTTCCGCACGCGAATCGGCGTGTGACGCGCAGACCGCGGCCAGTTAATCGGCAAGTGGAACATCATTGTCCTTGCAACACGCGCGCAACGCGGCTTCGGTCTCGCTTTGCTACCGCGTTACCTGCAGCCTGAAGAATATCCGGAAGCGTGGCCAACTCATGAGCTTTGGCCCCGTTGCGGCGCCACGCAGGCGAGCGATCATAAAGTGCATTCCATGAAGCGCCAGGCCGCGTGAAGCTTTGGCGGAACTTCAACGCCTTCATACGGCTCGCGGTCGACGAATCCGGCGCCTTCATAGAGCCGTTGCGCCGATTGCATAAATGGTGCGGTATCCAGGCGGATTTCCCGATAGCCGAATTCGCGTGCGTCGGCGAGCAATCGTTCAAGGATGGACTGGCCGAGGTTCTTTCCACGGAATGCCGGCCGCACGTAAATGCGCTTGATCTCCGCCACGCCATCACCCATGCGGCGCAACCCGCCCATGCCGGCCACATCGTTTTCCACATCTTTTTCCACCTCGTTGTTCACCCGGATCAGGTAGAACGCCCCATGGGGAGGAGGGTCGCCGCAAACCTTGTCGATCACGCTTGCCACGTATTCGGGAACGCCCATTCCGAGCAGCACCTGCGGGGAGATCGCGAATGACTTCTCGATTTCAGTGGCCAACCAGGAGATGTAGTCAATGTTGATGTTGATGAGCGCATCACGATGGACGACCGGGTCCGCAAGCGTAAAGGTGAACGGTGTCATGGGTCTTGTGCGGCTCTCGAACACCCGGTCAGAGCGCATGCGGCGTGAGCCGGGATCGCCGCAGGAGCCAGGCGAGATAGCCAGCCGCCCCCACGTCGAAGCTGAAGTGGAAAGCCGGCCACCACAAGCGCGGGATACCTCCACCCGGTTGAAAGTTCAGGCACGCTCGCGCCGCCCCGGCTCTGCCCGGTGCAGATAGACCGTGAAGATATCCCGGGGCGGCGCGACGGATACCTGGGCCATGATGCGTCCGACCGCGCCGCGATGGTAGCCGCCATGCGTGACAATGTGGGCGAGCATTTCCTCGCGCGACATGCAGCCGTTCGCGCCGTCGGTGAACGTGAATGGAATGCGCTCCGGCAGACGCGCCGGATCCAGCTTGGCCACGTACTCAACGTACCAACAGTCCGAGGTGGCGACCGCCGCGCGCAGTTCCTCAAATGTCGGGGTCTCGGTTGTGTTTGTTCCCGCATAGGTGTGCGCTTCGCCCGACAGGTGCGCCGCGAAGATGCGATCGACGACATAAATATGGTTGAGGAGGCGGATGGCGGTGTGCCGCTCCGCCGGATGCGCCGCCGGGTCGACTTTCTCAAGCTCGATGAAAAGCTCCTCGTTGGCCCAGGCTTTGTACTTGAACAGCGAATGAAGCAGGCTCGATGTGCTCATGGCGGTGGAATGTGGATTCTACGAATCAGACGTTGGCGTTGAACGAACGGCAGAACGTTACCGCCCAGCATTGACAATAACAGGGCACCGTCGCGCAGCCAAGTGTTTTGGGCGGGTTGAACGCGTGGCCTGGCCGGCGGGCGCGCATGCAAAGCGTCGCTCGCGGGAGCGCCACGCGTGCTGCATGGCGTGCGACGTGGGGGGCAGCCGCCGGCCGCGTCTGATGTTGCGGGTCCCTCCCGCCGGAAGGGTCAGGGGTCCAGTTCTTTGTACATGACCAGGGCATCGACGTAACCGAGGCGCCGGTGGTGGAAAGCACGCGGAAGCGTACCAACGACATGAAAGCCGAGCTTCTTCCACAGGCGTACCGCGCGCTCATTCGTGGACACAACAAGGTTGAACTGCATGGCGAGGAAACCCATCGACACCGCCTCGCGCTGGGAATGCGCGCACATCGCCGTTGCAACGCCCTGGCCCTGCGCCTCAGGCGTGACCACGTAGCCCGTGTTGCAGACGTGTGAACCGAGGCCCGGCTGGTTCGCTTTGAGGATGTACGTTCCCAGCAGGCGGCCGTCGGGCGCACAGGCGACATACGTTGCGGCGGGCGCCTCGAGCCACGCCTTGCGTATGTCAACCTCACTGCTCTCCGGGGAGAAGGCATAGGTGTCGCCGGAGGCAAACGTCGCTTGCAGCAAAGGCCAGACGGCCGGCCAATCGGATTGCTGGTAGCGGCGAATGGTGGTCATGGGAGGTGGGGCCCTGCGGGAGCCCTCTGAGCATTGCGCGCAGCCCGGTGCGAAAGCCGCGGGCCGTGACATGTCGGCAGCCGCGAATGGTTACGCGTCACGCCGCACCAACCTGCCGCCAAAGGCCTGCCTGCCGGCGCCGCCCGCTGCATAGATCACGTGGACACGCTCCGGTCCACGGGCGACACAAGTCGCAACCGCCTGCGTGACCGCCGCGACCTCGGCCTGGAGGGCGGCACCGTCAGGTGGCGTAGCCTGCAACACCGTCACGAACACGGGAAGCTCGCTTGCGGCAACTGGTGAATCATTCTCGGCGTAGCACGACGCATCGAGTGCGCGCACGCGAACCCAGGTACGTCCGGGGGCGCTGCCGAATACCCGCCCCAGCGCGCTGGCCAGACCGCCGGCCGAAGGCAAGTGCCCGGCCTCACCCGCTTGACTGACTACCTCGACGTCGACGATGGGCATGAGACGGCCTGACAGAGATAAGGGGTATCGCGCAATTGCGATGTACGGCAACGGAAGGGAGCGACCTTGCGAGATGAGTTATGCCACGTTTTATTCATGTGCTACTTGCCGGCAGCTGCCCACAGCGCCTTTGATCTGTAAGTGATTTAGTTTTCGAGCGCACGACGAATCTCCTTTAACTATGCGCCGGTGATGGTGTCCAGCTTGGCCTTCGCGTAAAGAGTCAGAAGCACAATCTCTTCGTCGGCCGTACGCGTGAAGTAAATGAAACCGACACCCCCGGACTTGCCGGTAACAGCCTACTCCAGCGAGGTCAGGCGCTATCGGGGTGCGGCGCAAGGTGCTCAGCGCCTACTCTCAACATGCCGGGCGAAATTGTTGAGAATTGCCTGCCAGCCGTCACGCTGTCGTTCGACAGAATGCGTCGATTCCGCGTCAAAGGTCTCTCGTACGGTCACACCGTCGGCACCGACTGCGAATTCAACCAGCAAAACCCGGTCGCCGAACGAACACTCAATCAATTGATGTTTCACGACCTTCGTGTAAGTGCCGGCGAAGTCGAAGCCCATGCTGCCGTCCTTGGCTTCCATGCGCGATGAAAAGGCGCCACCAACGCGCAGATCGACGGACGCCTTGGTCGTATGCCAGTCGTCCGACGCGGCGTTCCACTGCGTGATGTCCTCCGGTGTCGTCCAGGCTTGCCAGACAGCATCAACAGGGGCGTTGACGATTTTCTCTATGGTGATCTTCATGCCGGGACTCCAGTGTGTATGGCGCACAACGCTTGAAGCAGGCCGGCCCGCGAAGCGGAATCGGCCCAAGTGTATGGTTGGTGCCGATTGTCACCGCAGAATCTTCTCCATTGCTTTCCCTTTTGCAAGCTCATCAATCAGCTTGTCCAGATATCGTATTTTTTGCATCAGCGGATCTTCTACTTCTTCCACGCGAACCCCGCACACTACGCCTTTGATAAGCGAAGTATTTGGATGGATCGCGGGTGCTTCTGCAAAAAAGGTTTCTATATCGTTTCGTTGTTCGATTTGCTTTTCCAATCCCGCCTGGGTGTAGCCAGTCAACCAGCAGATGATTTGGTCAACTTCTTTCTTCGTGCGATCTTTGCGTTCCGCTTTTTGAATATACAGCGGATATACCTTGGAGAATTCTGTCGTGAACATGCGATGCTTAGGCATCATCATTCCTCCGATCGGTCGCGGCCGCGGTGCGGCACGTGCGAGGCCGCCTCGCGCAGCTTTTCCGCCAGTTGCGCCAGCGGGTACGGCAATCGGGCCACGTGGCAGGCCTCGACGAGACGCTGTGCGGAACGGATCTTCCGTGTCGCGCGCGTCCCGAGGAAGCGCCGCAGCTGGTGATGCACCAGTGTACCGCGGTGCTGGGGCATGGCCTGGAAACGCCGGAACGAGGTCAGCTCGGCCTGCGCCTCGATCACACGCTCTACGGCTTCGGCTCCCAGCGCCCGGATCAGCTCGTCCTCAAGATCGGTGACGCAGGCGAAGAAGCCGGCCGTCTCAAGAGACTCCTCGGCAGCGACCGGCGCGCCGGCATTGGAGAGCGCGCGGCGGACGTGTCGCTCGTCGGCGACGTCGTACATGCCACAGAACTTTGCAGCCGGATGTTCGCGCACGAACGCCGAAAGCACCCGAGAAAAGTTCGTTACGCCATCGGCCGACCAGACCTGGATGTGATGCATATCGAAATCGCAGCCGATGAGGTCGGCAAGCGCGCGAACGGCGCCAGCATCGCTGTCGCCCTCAACGAGCACCAGGGTACGGATCGTGGTTGCGGCGCCCATGCGCGAGTCAGTGTGGAGGTGACGCCAAACGATTGACAAGAGAAGCGGCGCAAGGCTTGCCGGGCGACGTCCTCTCGATGGACGGGTCAGGCGACGCCTTTTCCAAGACTGGCCTCCGCCTCGCTAAGGGGTTCAATCCAGACGTCATAGGCGTGTTGTGTATCCAGGTACTCGCGTACTGAAGCAATCTTTCCATCGCGGAACTCCATGAGCATGTGGTACTGCTGCCGGTAACGCCGGCCGTTCTTGAGATCTCCGGATGACTCAACCAGCAGTGCGACAAAGTTTCCCTCGCCGATGCATGATTGAACGTTCATCGCCAGCCCTTCCTTGAGGGCCGCGACCATGCGATGGAATAGTCGACCGATCTTCTCTTTCGAGTAAAGACCTGCAGAGGGAGAGCGCTCCTTGTTTCCCGGTATCCACCACGTTGCGTCATCCGTCATGTTGCTCAGCGCACCATCAATGTCGCTCGCGGTGAAGCGTTCAAAAAACTGATGCGCGACGGCTTTGTTTTCTTCTACGGTCATGGCTGACTCCAATGGGGGGTCCTGGCATTTTGCATGTTGAATGCGGGCAGGACGCGACGTCAAACGTTCAAAGTCAGGGGCGGCCTCTGGCGGGACGCCTTTTTTGACGGATGGGCTATATGACGCCACCACTGCGCCCTGCCTTTAGTCGTGCCTGCATGTCGCGGTATGCCGCTTCAATGAGTTCCTCCAGGGCCGTTACGTTGACCGAGCTCTCGGGCCTTAGCTTCACGTGACGCATGAACTTGCCTGTGCCTTCGAGCAGGCCAGTGGGGTCCGCGATCTCTGCACCACAAAAGAACCCGACATTGACGTGCGCCTTGAAGGCGTTGACGTAGGCAAATGCCGCGTCACCCACACAAGCTGTTGGATGACCATCATGCAACAACTCCCGGACATCGACTCCACCGTTGCGGATGACCGTGAACCAGTGCTGCGCGATTGCCCCCAATTCACCCGGATGCGCTCGCATCCAGGTGTCGATGCCGGGATCTCGGCGGATCGCAGTGGGGAATCGAAAGAGTTGGCGCATTTCACTTCAATGCGGCGAGCGTGGGCATGCAATTCTTGCGCCGTATAAGGTCCCTTTGACGGCGGGGTTAAGCCGATGAGCAGCGGAGAATGCACCAGCCATGGCGCTAGACGGTCGCTGTTGGCCGGTCCGCTCGACCGCCGTGTTGGGCGTCTTGGTAGTACTGGACACCCCGCCCACAGTGCTGTACAGTAACACGTACAATACAGGAGCCCCACTATGGACGCAATAACCTACACCACCGTTCGTGCAAACCTCGCCAGCGCGATGGACCGAGTTTGCAATGACCACGAAGCATTGATCATTACCCGCAACGGCGAACAGTCCGTTGTGATGCTCTCGCTCGAAGACTTCAAAGCGCTTGAGGAAACTGCCTACCTTTTGCGAACGCCCGTCAACGCGAGGCGCCTTCTGACGGCCGTGGCACAACTGAACGCCGGCAAGGGGGTTGAGCGGAAGCTGGCCAAGTGAAGCTGCTTTTCGCAGACGACGCATGGGAAGACTATCTCTATTGGCAAGCGCAAGACAAGCGCATGGTAGAACGGATCAACAAGCTGATAAGTGAAACGAAACGCGAACCTTTCGCCGGCGTAGGAAAACCAGAACCATTGAAGCACGCGCTATCCGGGTTCTGGTCACGCCGGATCACAGATGAGCATCGCATGGTATATCGCCTTGAAGGTAAAGATCTGCTAATCGCTCAGTTGCGCTACCACTATTGAGACGCCCAACGATGCGCTTGACCGGCCCGAAACAGCGGCGCGAAGCGCTGCTGTGAAGGGTCCGTGT